>NZ_JBKFTO010000029.1:0-89774 GCF_050432925.1 Pseudomonas sp. 18175
TTCACCGGCAACAGCAACGCCGCTGGCTACTACAGCATCTCCGGTAACAACGTCGTGCTGACCAAAGCAGGCGCGGACTTCGTCAACGCCGGCAATCAGCTGCCAAAAATCGACCTGACCGTCACCGACCCAGAAGGCCTGAACTCCAGCAACAACGCTCAGCCAGTGGTTAACCTGCATAACGACGTGCCGGTGATTACCGTTGTCGCCAACACCCTGGAAGAAAACTCTGCCGCAGTGGGCACCGTCGCCGGTACCTTCACTGCGACCGACGAAGAAACTCC
The DNA here is from genome assembly GCF_050432925.1 of Pseudomonas sp. 18175. NCBI lineage: Bacteria > Pseudomonadati > Pseudomonadota > Gammaproteobacteria > Pseudomonadales > Pseudomonadaceae > Pseudomonas > Pseudomonas sp. 18175. Next base: position 285 of record NZ_JBKFTO010000029.1, read on the forward strand.
ACGTGCTGGCCTGACGATCACCTTCACAGGCAACAGCAACGCGGCGGGCTACTACAGCATCTCCGGCAACAACGTTGTGCTGACCAAGGCAGGCGCTGACTTCGTCAACGCGGGCAACCAGCTGCCAAAAATCGACCTGACGGTTACCGACCCAGAAGGCCTGAACTCCAGCAACAACGCTCAGCCAGTGGTCAACCTGCATAACGACGTGCCGGTGATCACCGTTGTCGCCAACACCCTGGAAGAAAACTCTGCCGCCGTGGGCACCGTCGCCGGTACCTTCACCGCAACCGACGAAGAAACTCCACGCGCTGGCCTGACGATCACCTTCACCGGCAACAGCAACGCCGCTGGCTACTACAGCATCTCCGGTAACAACGTCGTGCTGACCAAAGCAGGCGCGGACTTCGTCAACGCCGGCAATCAGCTGCCAAAAATCGACCTGACCGTCACCGACCCAGAAGGCCTGAACTCCAGCAACAACGCTCAGCCAGTGGTTAACCTGCATAACGACGTGCCGGTGATCACCGTTGTCGCCAACACTCTGGAAGAAAACTCTGCCGCCGTGGGCACCGTCGCCGGTACCTTCACCGCGACCGACGAAGAGACTCCACGCGCTGGCCTGACGATCACTTTCACCGGCAACAGCAACGCCGCTGGCTACTACAGCATCTCCGGTAACAACGTCGTGCTGACCAAAGCAGGCGCGGACTTCGTCAACGCTGGCAACCAGCTGCCGAAGATCGACCTGACGGTTACCGACCCAGAAGGCCTGAACTCCAAAGGTTCCGACCAGCCAGTGGTCAACCTGCATAACGACGTGCCAGTGATCGCCATCACGGCGACCACCATCGTTGAAGACACCGCCAAAGTCGGCACCGTGGCCGGTACTTTCACCGCGAGCGACGAAGAAACACCGGTTGCTCAACTGAAGATCACCTTCACCCCTGGCACCAACGCGGATGGCTACTACAGCCTGTCCGGCAACAACGTGGTGCTGACCCAGAAAGGTGCTGACTTCGTCAACAAGGGCAACCAGCTGCCGAAGATCGACCTGACCGTTACCGACACCGACGGCGCCAGTTCCCATAGCACCGGCCAGCCGACCGTGACCTTGGTCGACGACACCCCAACCGCCACTAACGGCACCATCCAGAGCAACGAAGACACCCCGGTCGAACTGACCTGGGCCACCTTCGGCGTCAAGGATGAGGACTCGGCGAACCCTAAAGTGGTGTTCACCGCGCTGCCTGCCGGTTCCATCGAGTACAACGTCAACGGCGTGTGGGTCAAACTCACCACGGCAGATCTGGCAACCGCCACTTCGGCCGGAAAGGCCTTCAGCCAGGCGGACTTCGATAACCACAACGTGCGCTACAGCCCGGCGGAGAACGAATCCGGCGACAGCAGTTTCGGCGGCACCGGTGTGGGCAACAAGCAAGGTCATTACACCGAGCTGAAGTTCCAGGCCACCGACGGCAACACCAACAGCGAGACCAAAACCATCACCGTGGATATCCATCCGCTGGCGGATGCGGGGGTTGTGACTGTGACTCAGGCCGGCGCTGCGGCGCAGGGCCTGGTTATCCAAACCTGGACCGGTGGCAACCTGCCTACCGCGTTGGGCACCAACGGTAACGGCGTCGTCAAATCCAGTGATCTGATCAGCGTCATCGACGCCAAAACCGCCGCCAGCGCCGCCTCCACGGGCGTGGTTCACACCGTGAGCAACGACAATGTGGTGGCAACCACTGCGACCAAGGTCTCGGGCCTGATCTACCTGGAAGCGGGCAAGACCTACACCTTCACCGGTACGGCCGACGACAGCCTGGCAATCACCGTGGGCGGCAAGCTGGTGGCGACCGAAACCTGGAGCAGCGGCAGCTCGATTAGCGGGACGGCCTACACGCCAAGCGAGTCGGGCTATTACACCCTCGACATCTACCACTACAACCAGGCTGGCGCGGGTAACTACAACGTCAATGTGTCGATCAACAACGCCCCGTCGGTGTCGTTGGGCAGCAGTGGCATCCAGACCTACACCAGCATCGAGGCGCTGAAAGCTGCCGGTGCGGTGCTGGGCGACAGCCATGTGGTCAATGGCGAGGGCTATTACACCGGTTACGTCTACAACAGCGGCCTGGAAGACACGGTCATCAAGGTCAGCCCGATTACCGCCACGTTTGCCGATAACGACGGTTCGGAATCGCACAAGGTGGAAATCAGCGGCCTGCCGAAAGGCACCGTGATCACCGACGGCACCACCGGCCATACCTACACCTCGACTGGTTCGGGCACGCTTTACGATGTCAGCACCTGGAACCTGAAAACCCTGACGGTCACGCCGGTCAAGGATTCCACCGGTACGTTCGACCTGACCGTGAAGGCAACCTCCACCGAGGTGAGCACCGGTGAAGCGGTGACGTCGAGCGGCAAGGTGAGCATCGTGATCACCCCGGTCAACGACGCACCAGTGCTGGACCTCAGCACCGCAGACGGCGCTCTCGCCACCGGTTACAACACCTCGTACACCGAGCGTGCCGACGCCGGTGTGGCGATCACTGGCAGCGTGGGCATTGCCGACGTCGACAGCACGCAGATGCAAAGTGCGACCATCACCCTGAAAAACGCCAGTACGGGTGATCAGCTCACCTCCAGCCTGGTGACGGTGGGCGGTACGTACAAAGGCATCACCGTAACCAGCGTGGGTACTGACACCAGCGGCAAGATCACGCTGACGCTCTCGGGCGTGGCGGATTCGGCTACCTACAAGACGTTGCTCGAGTCGTTCCAATACTCCAGCACCAGCAAGTACCCGGCGACCGGTGACCGTCTCATCGATATCTCGGTGAAAGACAATGCCGGTTCCGACAGCCTGAGTTCGTCGGTGGCCACCAGCACCATCACGGTTCAAGCCCAGACGTACACCCCGGTCAAGGAGGGTGGCGGTGCTGTCGATGTCATCGACCTGAGTTCAAGCTCGTCCAACAACATTGTGATCGGTGACAAAGGCGGTATCACCACGCCGGGTACCAACTACAACATCGCGTTTATCGTCGACACCTCGGGCAGTATCGGGACGAATGCGATGACGTCGATCAAGACCCAACTGTCCAGCATCTTCGACACCCTGATCGCCAACGCCAAATTGACGGGCTCGGGTGTAGTGAAAGTGCTGCTGGTGGACTTCGACACCAAGGTTGAATCCCAAGTGTCGGTGAACCTGGCCGACCAGGCTGCGGCCAAAGCTGCCTTGCAGGCCGTGCTGACGAGCATGACGTCTAACTCGTCAGACATGACCAACTACCAGGATGCCTTCAACGCAGCCACCGCTTGGTTCAAGAGCAGTGAAGCCACCAGCAACGTCGATGCAAAAAACCTGACGTATTTCATTACCGATGGCGCACCGAACGTGTACAACTCGGTGATTAACAACACGTCCCTGGGGTACACCTCTTCCGGTTGGTTTGGCAGCTCGGTCAACTTTGACAGTAAGGTCAATGCCCTCACTTACACCTTGGGGCAGACCACTGCGCTGACCGCCACGATCTATGGCCAGACGCGCGTGATTGTTGACGGTCAGGGCAAGGTCTACTCGTGGGATTCGTCCGGCAACAAGACCTTTGAAGGTTATGTGGTATCCGACGGTCGTGGTGGTTTTGATATCAACGGGGCTTTGAGCGGCAGCGACACCGCAACCGCCAATGCCACGGCGGCCTATAAGGCGCTGCTTGCTGCGGTATCGGGCTCGAACGCAGTCGTGGTGGAAGCCATCGGCCTGGGCAGCGACATCAAGTCCAGCGTGCTCGCGCAGTTCGACAGCGACGGCAAAGTGTCCACCATCGACACCACCAAGTTGGCCGACACCATCACCGGCCACACGGCCGATACCGGTGCGGACAGCATCACTGGCGGTTCGGGTAACGACATCCTGTTCGGTGACCTGATCAGCTACAACGGTCAGGAAGGCGCTGCGGCACTCAAGGCGTTCGCGGCCGATAAACTGGGTACCACGGTTGATTTGGTCGATGACCGCACCTTGCACCAGTACGTCACCGAGCACGTACAGGACGTAGGTGCCTTGGCCAACGCGTCGAACATCTACGGCACCAGCGATGGCGGCGACACCCTGATCGGCAATGCGGGCAACGACATTCTGTTCGGCCAGGGCGGCAACGACACCCTCAATGGCGGCGCGGGCAACGACATCCTGGTGGGCGGCAAGGGCAACGACATCCTTACCGGCGGCTCGGGTGCCGATACCTTCGTGTGGCTCAAAGGCGATACCAACACCAACGGTGGCTTTGATCAGATCACAGACTTCAAGCACAGCGAAGGCGACAAGCTGGACCTGTCCGACTTGCTGCAAGGCAATACCGACGCCAACCTGGACAAGTACCTGAAGCTGACCACCGACTCGTCGGGCAACTCGACACTGAGCGTGAGCAGCACCGGTTCGTTCACCACCAGTGGTGGTACGGCCGATGTCACCATCAAGGTCGATGGCGCCAACTGGGGCAGTGGCAGCACCGCGATCAATAACCTGATCGCCGGTGGCGACCTGACCGTCAAGCACCACGACTGATCCACTGGGGCGTCAATCTTTCAGGATTGGCGCCCCATTGGCATCGGCTTCGGGAAAATGTGTGTAATCTCTGTGGGCGTCGTGCGCGGCGCCTGCAGGGATTTTTTATTGGGAGAACGCTGATGTTCTACGTGCAACGCGATCACAACAACGCTTTGGTGCGCGTCGAGGCGCAGGCCTTTGCGGAAGCCACCGAGACGCTACCGGCCGACCACCATGAGGTCCAGGCCTGGTTTGGCGGGGACGAGATCGAAAATAGCCTCAAGCAGCTCAAGAGCAGTGACCTTGAGATGATCCGCGTACTGGACGACTTGATCCAGGTGCTGACGTCCAAGGGCGTGATTCGCATCACCGACTTGCCACCAGCGGCACAGGCCAAGTTCCTGGAACGTACCCAGGCCCGGGCGGCACTGGGTGGGTTGAGCGAGCTGATCAATGATGACGAGACCGGTTTGATCTGAACCGGGTTCACCTCCTTCACGGCATCAGCGTCAAGGAGGCGCGTTTTACTTCCAGGGCGCCGGTTCACCGACCAGTTGGCCTTGTACCCCTTCAACACCCATCTCGCGGATCACCCGCAACTCCCCCTCGGTTTCCACACGCTCTGCAATCAGCGGCAGGTCGATGCTGTGGGCGGCCCGCTGGATCGCTTCGATAAAGATACGTTTGTGGCTTTCCTGGTCGATGGCGCGGATATAGCTGCCGTCGATCTTCAAGTAAGCCAGGCCCAGGTGCGCCAGGTTGCCGATCATGCTGAAACGCCCGCCGAAGCGTTGTAGGCCCAGGCTGTAGCCGAGGTTGCGCATGCGCCGGATCATCAGCTCAAGCTGGGATTGTTCGGGCACTTGTTCTTCGCCGATTTCCAGGATCAGGCGCGGGCCTAGCGCCGGGTGCTGGGCCAGGCGATCAAAGATCCGCTCCAGCGCCTGCGGGTCGTTCAAGGTGGCGGCAGAGAGGTTCAGGGCCACCGACTGGTTGTGCTGGGCCAACTGCTTGATCACCAGGTCGAGCATCAGTTGGTCCAGGCGCGCGGTCCAGCCGAAGCGTTCCAGCCATGGCAGGAAGTGGCCGGCGGCGATGGTCTGGTCCTGTTTGTCGAGCAAGCGCGACAGCACTTTGTAATGCAGCACCTGCTGGGTATCGGTGCTACTGACCACCGGCTGGAAGAACAGCCGGAAGCGTCCCTCGTTCAGGGCCGTATCGAGCAAAGTATGCCAGCTGTGCGGGTCATCGCTGACGCTGGCGTGGGTATGCTGCTCCAGGCAGACCCAGCTCTGGCCACTGCTGGCCTCCGCTTGAGCCAGGGCCTGGTCGGCCAGCTTCAGCAGGTCTGCGGAGGCATCGCCGGGGTTGTAGGGGGCCAGGCCGATGTAGGCGACGGTAGGCATGTCGGTGGCACCGGTTTCGTAAAGGCTCTGCAGGGTGGCTTCCAGTTCCTGGGCCAGTTGCAGGGCTTCGTCACGCACCAGGCCCGGTGCGAGCACGGCGAATTCACCGCCACGGCTGCGGGTGATCAGGTTGTGGGTTTCCGGGTATTTGGCGCAGGTGCGCACCAGTTGCTGGCTGACGGCTTGCAGCAGTTGGTCGGTGCGCTGCCCGCCAAGACGCTGGTTCAGGCCGGCCAGGTCGTTGACCCGTAGCATCAGCAGGTAGCCGGCGCTGGCCTCTTCCAGGTTGCTCACCCGGGAGCTGAGTTGCATCTCGAAATAACGACGGTTGGCCAGGCCGGTCAGGCTGTCCTGGTAGGACTCCACGCGCAGTTTTTCGCTACGCTCGGTCTGCTCGTGGAACAACGCCTTGAGCTTCTCCACCATCTGGTTCATGGCCTGCACGACGCGGCGCAGCTCCGGGGTGCGGGGCAGGTCGGGCAGGCTCAGGAATTCGCGACGAGCGATGGCGTGGGATTGCTCGACCATGTAGTCCAGTGGCTTGAGCTGACGGCGCAAAAGCAGGGCGCCGAGTACCGCGCTCGCCGCACCGCACAGCAGCAGCCAGCCCAGGCTACCCAGCGCGCTCTGCCACAGCTTGGCGATGGCAAACATCGGGTGGCTGACCACCTCGACCCGTGCTGCTTGCTGCCAGCCACGGCTGACGATGGCGTCACCTCCGGCTGGGGCGAGGCCGATCATCTTCACAAACCAGGCCGGTACGCCACTGGCGTCAGGCTCGGCGGCACGCTCCACCAGCACCTGGTCATTGCTCAGGTCGATCACACGGATGCTGGCGTAGTAGCCGCTGTCGAAGATCGAGCTGACCATCAGCTCGGTCATCGCCGGGTCATCAATGTTCGGGGTCAGCGACAGCGCCAGCGCGGTGGCCGCGTCCTGGGCGTGGGAGCGCAACTGGTTGACGTACTGGGTGCGTGAGCTTTCCAGGCTGACCACGAAGCTACCGCTGAAGGCGACCACCAGGAACACACAGATAGCGATCAGCAATTGTTTGAACAGAGACATCGTTGCTCCTGTTAATTATCCGAACTGGCCGGAAACCCTTCGGCGGTCATTTTTTTCAACACATCCTGCCAGCGTGACAGGCGTTTGGTATCACCGACTTTCTTATTGCCTGCCGCGCCAGTCAGCCACAGGCCTTCACCGTTGAAGGCATACACCGGCAACAGGTCGGTACGCTGGCTGGCGGGTAAAATCGGGTCCATCAGGCTGTCGAGTACCAGCGGCATGGCTTCGGGGCTGGCATAGTAGGTCAGCACCATGTGCGCGCGGTTCTGGCGCAGGGCCTTTACATAGGTGATGCGCAGCTTGTCCGCCGGGATGCCGAGGTGACGCAGGCTGAAATATTTGGCGATCGCGTAGTCTTCACAGTCGCCGGCGCCTTTCCACAGGGACTGAATGGGAGTCGCCCAATAATCGACCTCATGCCACAGGTCGATGTCTTCTTCGTATTTCATCTGCCGGTTAAAGAACAGATTGACCACCTTGAGTTGCTCAAGCTCGCTGATCTGGCGCTGCGTCGACAGCAGTTGTTGCCAGGCATCAATGCGTTGGCGGCCGGCGCCCAATGGCCCGTAAAGCGATTCTGCGCGGCGGCTGATCTGGCTGAAATCCCAATCGGCGAGCAAATTGCCCAACAGCCCGCCACCCAGCACCAGCGTGATGGCAACACCGTAGAGAATCCGAGGGAGTTTAAAGCGTATCGCCACTGCGAATACCAGAGCTTGCAGCATTGAAGGTGCGGCAATGGTGCGGTGATAGAGGGTAAAAAACAATGGCACGGTGAAATCACTTTGACGCTTTTTGTGGTATGGGTCCGTCAGTAAATTGGCTTATTTCCGCTCGTCTGAAAATATGATCAAAATATCACCAAAATAATGACACGTGCCTGGCTCTGACACAAAATGGCCCAACGAAAGCGCTTACAAAAAGACTTCGGTGAATCCTGTTTTCTTGCCGACCTCCCACGTCTTTAAATGCGCCGTGAAGGAGCTTCGGCCATGAGCCGCACTGATGATCTGTTCGCCCTCTTTGGTAAGGGCGTTTCCCGCGACCCTGAAGGGCGAAATGCGCGGTTGCACTTCTTCGGGACCATCCCGTTCGATGATGGCACCCGCGTAAATAAGAAGGATAGCTCGCGCTTTAGCGCCAATGCCCCTTACGCCCATGAACACCTCCAGCCTTTCGATGCGAGCGTACCGCGGCCTGCCGTGGTGGCATTGGTGTCCGTCAACGGCGGTGTCGGCCGAAGCACCTTGGTGACGGCCCTGAGTAGTGGCTTGCAGCGCCTCGGTGAATCGGTGGTCGCGCTGGACCTTGACCCTCAGAATGCCTTGCGCCAGCACTTCGGGGTGGATCATGAGCTACCTGGGATCGGCCGTAGCAGCCTGGTCAACGTTAACTGGCAGACCCTCCTGCAAACCGGGTTCGCCGGATGCCAGGTGGTGCCGTTTGGCGATATCGATATGCGGCAACAGGAAAACCTGCAGCGTTGGATGGCCCGTGAACCCAATTGGCTTGCGCAGCACGTATCGGCCCTCGGCCTGAGCGAACGCGACACCGTGATCATCGATACGCCTGCCGGTAATAACGTGTATCTGCATCAGGCACTGAACGTAGCCGACCACGTGGTGGTGGTGCTCGGGCCGGACGCCGCTTGCCTCGGCACCCTGGACCAGATGGATGCACTGCTGGCGCCCTACCTTGGGCGCGAGTGCGCGCCACGCTGTCATTTCGTGATCAACCAGTTGGATGAGCATTCTGCGTTCAACCTGGACATGGTCGATGCGTTCAAGCAGCGCCTGGATGAGAACCTGCTGGAGATCGTGCACCGCGACCCGTCCATCAGCGAAGCGCTGGCCTTTAGCACAGACCCATTGGACAACCTGGCCAGAAGCTCGGCCAGCGAAGATATCCATGAGCTTTGCCAGCTGCTGCGCGCCTCCCGAAACGCACGTGCAACGGCGGCCTTATAGGCTTAGTGCCAGATGCTTATGCACAATCGGTTGGATGCACCTGTCACGTAACAGCCATTTTGTGGAGCGGTTCTCAACACCTCGCAACTGCCTGTTTTTCGTGCGCTTTTAATAGGCGGGCAAAAAATGATCAGTGTGGCTTTTGGGCTGTAATACAGATGGCTTAAGGCTCTGTAACGATTCCATCAACAGAGTTATCCACAGGCGGAGCTGCGACAATTTTGCCCTTTAATCGCGCTCGGCGAGCACCATCAAGTTGCGCGGCGTCAATGCCGCTTCGCAAAAGCTGCCCACCTCGACCCTGTAGCCGTTTTCGGCCAGGAATAATGCCCGATCCAGGACCAGCCACAACTCCAGCGGGCGCCGAAACAGACCACGCACCAACTCCAGGTTCCTGACCTCGGCCAAGCGTCGCCAGCCGTATGCCTCCAGCGCCACCCAATCCTGTTCGCCTGTGGATAACCCTTTGAGGTTTGCCAGCGCCAGGCAGTAGTCGGCGAAGGGTTTGTCCAGCCATGCGGCGGGCAAGGACGGCGTGGGCAGGTACTCGTCACAGCCGCGCAGTTGGCGTTGCAGGTGGTCGAAACCCAGGCGCCGCGCCATGGACGTATCCCGTTGCAGGCGCACACGATTGCCGGCGGTGACGGTTTCGCTCAACGGCAGGCCCAGGTCATCCACCGACAAGCGCAGCAGCGAGGCACGGCCTGCGATGGACAGTGGCTGATAGGTGTCGGCGCTGATGCGGTTGTAGCAGCAGGGCGCGACTGCCAGTTGTTTGCAGCCGACGCTGTTGGCCAGTTGCAGCAGGCGCACATGCAGGTCGCCGCAGGCGTGCAGGGCAACGGGAGTGTGTTCGGCGCTCAGTGGCCCATCGTCCATCACGTTTTGCAGGCGATGGGTCACGGGTAGGCCGTGGTGATCGCTCAGGCGCTGGCCGGCGGCAATCAGCGCCGGGTCGTATTCCAGGCAGGTAAGCCGTTGCCCGGTTTGCAGCAGGCGTCGGCCCAAGTGGCCTTTGCCGGCGCACCAGTCCAGCCAGTGCTTGGGCCTGTGCGCAAACTGCAGGGCGGCGCCAAAGGCTTCGATCTGTTGCCACTTGCGGCCGGGTACATCGACGTTCAGGCGATGGCGTGCAGCCGCCAGGGGCTGGGTTGGCAACTTATCCACAGCGCTGAGTTGGCAGGCCTGCACGGCGAGTTGTGGAAACGGCGCGGGAGCGGGCAGGTGGTGTGGGTGGTTGTGGATGCTGTCGGCATCGGCCAACGAGCGTTGGCGTAGCCACTGGGCCAACTCAGGGTGTTGGGCTTCCCAGGGCAGATGCAGATGGGTAAAGGGCCGTGGTTTCCACAGCCCTTGGTGCTCAATCAGAAAGGCATCCAGTGCCTGGAAGCGTGCCTCAACGTCCCTGGCAAGCATCGACACGCAGCCAGCGTTCCAGCAGTTTGAAGCCGCGTACCAGGATGTAGGCCATCAACAGGTAGAACAGGCCGGCGGCGAAGAAGATCTCCACTGGCAAGTAAGTGCGGGCAATGATGGTGCGCGCCATGCCGGTCAGTTCCAGCAGGGTAACGGTACTGGCCAGGGCGCTGGCCTTGAGCATCAGGATCACTTCGTTGCTGTAGGCCGGCAGGCCGATGCGCGAGGCGCGCGGCAGGACGATGTAGAACAGCGTCTTGGGCTTGGACATGCCCAGTGCGCGCGCGGCTTCGATCTCACCGGGCGGGATGGCCTGGATCGCGCCACGCAGGATCTCGGCAATGTACGCGGCGGTATGCAGGGTCATGGTGGCCGTGGCGCACCAGAACGGATCGCGCAGGTACGGCCACATGAAACTGGTACGGATGGCATCGAACTGCGCCAGGCCGTAGTAGACCAGAAACAGTTGCACCAGCAACGGCGTGCCACGGAAGAAGAAAATGTAGGCGTAGGGCAGGGCGCTCACGTACCAGCGGCGCGAGGAGCGGGCGATGCCCAACGGGATTGCCAGCAGCAAGCCGGCTATCACGGCGATGGCCACCAGCTCAAGCGTCAGGGTCGCGCCCTGGGCCAACTTGGGCAGCCACTTGATGATCACGGCCCAGTTCAGGCCCAGGTCGAAATGCGCCAGCCAGCTGTAGTCGCCGCTCATTGGGTGCTCCTTGCAAAGCCGCGGGCGGCGCGTTTTTCCAGGAAGTGCATGCCAGTCATCGCCAATACGGTGAGGCCCAGGTACATGAAGGCCGCGACCATGAAGAAGGTGAACGGCTGCTTGGTCACTGTCACGCCGATTTGTGCGTGGCGCATGATTTCTTCCAGGCCGATCACCGATACCAGTGCGGTGTCCTTCATCAAAATCATGAACAGGTTCCCCAGCCCCGGCAGGGCGATGCGCCACATCTGCGGCATGATCAACCGGGTGAAAATCCTGAACTTCGACAGCCCCAGTGCTACACCGGCTTCACGGTGGCCCTTGGGAATGGCGAGGATCGCGCCGCGGAACACTTCCGTGGCGTAGGCACCAAAGCACAGGCCCAGGGCGATGACCCCGGCGGCAAAGGCGCTGAGGGACAGGTCGGGGTTACCAAAGAACTCCCCGAGGGCACGCATCAGGTTGACCGTGCCGAAGTAGATCAACAGCACCCAGAGCAATTCGGGAATGCCACGAACGATGGTCGAGTAAGCGCCGCCAAGCCATTGCAACGGCTTGTACGGGGATGTTTTGGCCAGGGCGCCGGCCAAGCCGAGCACCAGCCCCAGGCATAAAGCCGTGAGCGCCAGTTTGACGGTCATCAGCGCGCCGGCGGCAAGCGCGGGGCCGAATCCGTAGAGATCGAAATTCATGGTGTTTTCATATCGCGGCAGGCATTGCAAAAAGCCGGCGCGCTCAAATGAGCGCGCCGGGCATACCGTTCAGATCATTCGATGCTGAAAGGGAAGTACTTGTCGTTGATCTTCTTGTAGGTGCCGTCTGCCTTGATCTCAGCCAGGGCTTTGTTCAGGCGCTCGCGCAGTGGGTCGCCCTTGCGTACGGCGATACCGATCTTGTCGCTCTCTACCACCGGGTCGCCCTTGAACTCGTAGGCCGAACCGTCTTTGCTCTTGAGCCATTCGTACTGCACGTACTTGTCGGCGAGGATGCCGTCCAGACGCCCGGAGGTCAGGTCGAGGTAGGCGTTTTCCTGGGTGTCATACAGCTTGGCTTCGGTTTCAGGCAGCTTGTCTTCCAGGTAAGTACCGGCCAGCGTTGCTCGCTGGGCACCGATTACTTTGCCTTTGAGGTAGGCCGCGTCGGTCTTGAAGTCGGCGGTGGCTTTAGGTGCGATGAACTGCAGCTTGTTGGAGTAGTACGGGTCGGTGAAGTCCACGGCCTGCTTGCGTTCATCGGTGATGGACAGCGAGGACACCAGGAAGTCGAACTTCTTGGCGTTCAGGGCTGGGATGATGCCGTCCCAGTCGGAGGTAACGACGCCGCATTCGACTTTCATCTTGGCGCAGAGGGCGTCGCCGATGTCTTTGTCGAAGCCGACGACTTGGCCGCTGGCGTCTTTATTGTTGAACGGCGGGTAGGCCGCTTCGATCCCCATTTTCAAGGTTTCTGCCATGGCCGTGGCGCTGAACGCCATCGAGACGGCCGCGGCCAGAAGGAATTTTTTATAGTTCTGCATGCATGTTGCTCCGTTAGCGGTTGCTGGACATGAATTGTTTGCAGCGCGCCGAAAGCGGGTTATCAAACACCTGCTGTGGCGATCCTTGCTCTTCGACCAGGCCTTGGTGGAGGAACACCACTTCACTGGACACTTGGCGGGCAAAGCCCATCTCGTGGGTGACCAGCAGCATGGTGCGGCCTTCTTCGGCCAGTGCGCGGATCACATTAAGTACTTCCTGAACCATTTCCGGGTCAAGGGCGGAAGTGGGCTCGTCGAACAGGATGACCTTGGGCTGCATCGCCAGGGTGCGCGCAATGGCGGCGCGTTGTTGCTGGCCGCCGGACAATTGCGCAGGGTAGGCGTGGCGCTTATCGCTGATACCGACCTTGGCCAGCAGGGCTTCGGCCACTTCTATCGCTTCAGCTTTGCTCTGGCCAAGCACGCGGCGAGGGGCCTCGATGATGTTGTCGAGGATGCTCATGTGCGGCCACAGGTTAAAGTTTTGAAACACAAAACCGATTTCGCTGCGCAGGCGGTTGATCTGTTTGCCGTCGGCGGCCATCAGCTCGCCGTTTTTGGCGGCCTTGAGCTTGAGTTCTTCGCCAGCCACCAAAATCTGGCCCTGATGCGGGTTTTCCAGCAGGTTGATGCAACGCAGGAAGGTGGACTTGCCGGAACCGGAGGAACCCAGGATCGAGATCACGTCGCCGTCGCGAGCGGTCAGCGAGATGCCTTTGAGTACCTCCAGCTCACCATAGCGTTTATGCAAGTTGCGGATTTCTAGCGCGGGCGTGGCCTCGGCCATGGGGGGTCCTCATTGTGTTCGTTGCGTTCGACGCTGTTGGGCCGCCTTCCTGGCGAGGCGCCAAGCTAGCATAGCGTTTATAGGGCAGCCAACAGCGCGGCGGACGGTAAGCGGGCGGTGTGCGGCAGGGTGTCGCATCGGCACAGCAGCGTGTCGCGCCATCAACAACCGAACATCCGTTTGAACCCGAAAAACCGCAGGCTTCGCGTAAAAAAGGGCGCGATGGTGCCAGCTTTGGTCGGGTGTTGGAAGGGTCAATCGGGCAAACGGTGCATATCAGCCCTCTTATGGAGCGTCACGTACTTTTTGTGTGTGTTTTTGGTGCGCTTTTTCGTTTGAAAGTGAGTCGCACGGTAACGCTATAGCGGAATCTGAGTGTTCTCAATGAGTTGCGATGGCTATTGAATTGTCCTACAGCCCGCGTCAATTGCGGGTTTGTAACATTTTGGCGCAAATCTTGCGTAAAAAATAAAGAACGCCCTGTTGGTTTCTTTTCACGAGAAAGATCCCGGGCCGGGTGGACCGTTTTCGCAATTCCTCGTAAAGGTGTGTCAATGAGTAGTACGCAAAGCTCCAATGACCTCGAACAGGGGCTCAAACCGCGTCACGTCACCATGCTGTCGATTGCCGGCGTTATTGGTGCCGGTTTGTTTGTTGGCTCCGGCCACGCGATTGCTGCCGCCGGGCCGGCCGTACTGCTGGCGTATGCCGCTGCGGGCACGCTGGTGGTACTGGTGATGCGCATGCTGGCCGAAATGGCCGTGGCGTCGCCGGATACGGGTTCGTTTTCCACCTACGCCGACCGTGCGATCGGTCATTGGGCCGGTTTCACCATCGGTTGGTTGTACTGGTGGTTCTGGGTCTTGGTGATTCCTTTGGAAGCCAACGCCGCAGCTACCATCCTGCATGCCTGGTTCCCGGATATTGCGATTTGGGCCTTTACCCTGGTCATCACCCTGCTGCTGACCGCGACCAACCTGTTCAGCGTGAAGAACTATGGTGAGTTTGAGTTCTGGTTCGCGCTGATCAAGGTCGTGGCCATTGTGGGCTTCGTTATCCTGGGCCTGGCCGCGATTTTCGGCTTCTTGCCCACCAGCCAGGTCAGCGGTGTGTCCCACCTGTTCGACACCCAAGGTTTTATGCCTAACGGCATGGGCGCGGTATTGGCAGCGATCCTGACCACCATGTTCTCCTTCATGGGCACCGAGATCGTTACCATTGCTGCCGCCGAATCGAAGAACCCGGGCCAGCAAATCACCAAGGCCACCAACTCGGTGATCTGGCGGATTGGCTTGTTCTACCTGCTGTCGATCTTCATCGTGGTATCCCTGGTGCCATGGAACGATCCAGTCCTGGCGGCGGTAGGTTCCTATCAGACCGTGCTGGAACGCATGGGCATCCCGAATGCCAAGCTGATCGTTGACATCGTGGTCTTGGTTGCCGTGACCAGCTGCCTTAACTCGGCGCTGTACACCGCCTCGCGCATGCTGTTCTCCCTGGGTCGTCGTGGTGACGCACCGGCCGTGGCCAAGCGCACCAACAAGAGCGGCACGCCTTATTGGGCGGTAATGTTGTCCACCGGCGCGGCGTTCCTCGCGGTATTCGCCAACTATGTGGCTCCGGCTGCCGTGTTTGAGTTCCTGCTGGCCAGCTCCGGCGCTATCGCGCTGTTGGTGTACCTGGTGATCGCAGTGTCGCAACTGCGCATGCGCCAGAAGCGTACGGCGGCGGGTGAGAAGATTGTCTTCAAAATGTGGCTGTTCCCGGGCCTGACGTACGCGGTGATGGTGTTTATCGTCGGTACGCTGACCATCATGCTGTTCCAGGAAGCACACCGCGTGGAGATCATCGCGACTGGCGTGCTGAGCTTGCTGGTGGTGGCGGCGGGGCTGTTGGTGTCGAGTCGTCGCAAGGCGCAGAAAGTGGGTGCCGCAGTACTTAACTGACACAGCGCGATTAAAAAATGTGGGAGCGGGCTTGCTCGCGAATGCGGAGTGTCAGTCACTGAATCAGTTGGCTGATACACCGCATTCGCGAGCAAGCCCGCTCCCACATTTGGTTTTGGGTCAGTCTTCTTGGTTGGCCAGCGCTTGGGAGGCCGCTACGTAATCAGCCTGGAACTGCGCCGATTCAATCCACGCCAGCGCGCTCGCTTCATCATCGGTGTCGGTGGCCCACTGGTGGTACTCGATCAACACCGCAAAGATAAAGTCAGTGGCCTCCTCTTCACCTTCCTGTTCCAGCACCAATGCCAGCAACGGGTGCGCCAGGAATACTGCACACAACGCCTGCTGGCTGGTCTCGCCGGCGGCACGCATTTCGATAAACAGGTCGATCAAATCCACCGACTCAAGGTCGATGCGGCTGTCATCGCCCGCAAATGCATCCGGCTTGGTGGCAACGGCGCGTTGGGTGCGGTTCTGCTTGGCCTTGGTCTTGGCCCGTTGGGCGCGTTTTTGCTGCTTGTTTGGCGAGGCCATGGGTGTGACGTCCTAGGGTTCAGAGTGGGCTATTGAAGCGCAGGTTGGGGGAAATCCCAAGGGTGTCCACCGTTAATTGGCCGTTTTGCAGCCAAGCCAATGCAATTGGCCACAGCCGATCCCGGTACTCGCTACGAAAGAATGCGAAGTGTCCGACCTGTTTTTCACCGATGTCTTCGGGTGCGATTCGTATATGGGTGCACTCACTGTTGTCGAAATAACCCAGTAACCGTTCGATGGCGGCCACCGTTCCGAAGGGGTCGTCAGTGATGCTGATGGCCAGCAACTGCGCAGTTACGCGACTGAATGGCAGCTCGCCCAAATCGCGGCCGCTAGGTCGCGTTTCATATCTGGGTGTCGGCGTGCTCCAATCCCGCACTACGCCTGCCGGCGTATCTTCCAGCCAGCCCAGGCGCTTGCCGGGAAAGTATCCGCACAGTGCCGTTAGCAGCGGCATCAGCACATGCCACTTGGCAAGCATGCGCCAACGTCCATTCGCCGCGTAGTCTCGCCAGTACGCAAACTGCGCTCCCACAGTCACCATCCGTCGAATCACCCCTCCCGACGCCCCGAGGCCCGCTGCGCAGCCGCCGAAGCTATGGCCGACCACATCAATGGGCTGCCCCGGGAACTCCCGTTGGGCGCGCTGCAATACCGCCTCGAAGTCCAGCACGCCCCAATCTGACCATGAGGCTTTGAATCCTTTTAGCGAGCCGCTGCGGGACTCGCCGATGCCGCGATAGTCGTAGGTGATCACGTCCAGGCCGTTGGCAAACAGGTAGTCGGCGAACCGCGAGTAATAACGGCAGCGCAGGGAGGTGGCGGCATTGATGATGACGACGGGGCGTTCGAGGTCGGTACGCGGGTGACGCCAGGTGAAGCCGCCGATGAGGTGACCGTCGGCCGCGTGTTCCTTGAAGGGGGCACTTTTGCTTTGATCTGGCAGGCTTCTAGGCACACGCAAAGAGGTGTGATCCAAGTTCATTCTTTGCATGCCTTCTAATTTTTATTTTTGGTAACAGTTGATCAGTTTGCCAGCACTTGATCGCGATTTTGTAGGTTCACTAATCTTCTGCGCTCACTGATAAAGCCATACATCCGAGAGGAACGACAGCAAACCATGGACCGATTAGACTGGCAGGCATCCATTTTGGAGGTCTCCATGAGCATCCCACTTTCGCCTATCGTTTCAGAGTTTGAAACAGAGGAGCAGGCGGCCAGCTATGACCGTTGGTTCCGTGCCAAGGTCCAGGCGTCTATTGATGATCCTCGTCCGAGCATTCCACACGATGAAGCCATGGCTGAAGTCGAGAGGATACTGGAAGAGAGGCGCAAGGCTCGCCGTGCTGCACGCTTAATTGCTGTAAGTCTCGACCTTGCGACGGTAGATGCATAGGCTTGCTGCTTTGCGACCAGCTAGAGCATCTCGATGACCCGCGACACCCTTGAACACAATCAGATCTCCCTCTACTTCGTCGCTGTTTTCCTGGCAGCCGCATTTGGCTTGCTCGCACCCTCATCGGCCAACGGCCTGGGCGCGCTGATCACCCCCGCCATCGCCGTGCTGATGTACGCGATGTTCCTGCAAATCCCGTTTCTCGAGTTGCGCAGTAGCCTGGCTAACAAGCGCTTCTTGTCAGCACTGCTGCTGGCCAACTTCATTCTGGTGCCCTTGCTGGTGTGGGCGTTGACCCGCGGCCTGGTGGAGCGCCCGGCGTTGCTGGTGGGGGCACTGTTGGTATTGCTCACGCCGTGTATCGACTACGTGGTGGTGTTTACCCATATCGGCAAGGGCGATTCGCGATTGATGCTGGCGGCGACGCCGGTGCTGTTGCTGCTGCAGTTGGCGCTGTTGCCGGTGTACCTGGGGTTGATGCTGGGGGCGCAGTCTGAGGTGGTGGTGCAGGCGGGGCCGTTTGTCGAGGCGTTCTTGCTGCTGATCGTGCTGCCGATGGTGTTGGCGGTTCTGACCACTGCACTGGCGAAGCGCTCAGGTGTAGTCCGGGCCTGGAACGACGCCTGGGCCTGGCTGCCGGTACCGGCCATGGCGCTGGTGTTGTGGGTGGTGATCGCTTCGCAGATCACATCGGTGGTGCGTGATATCGGCCTGCTGTTGCCGGTGATCCCGGTGTATGTGGGCTTTCTGGTGCTGGCGCCGTTGCTGGGGATGCTGGCTTCGCGGTTGTTCGCGTTGCCTGCGGTGACGGCGCGGGCGGTGACGTTCAGTGCATCGACGCGCAACTCGCTGGTGGTGCTGCCCTTGGCGCTGGCCTTGCCCGAGGATGTGCGCGGGTTGGCCGCCACGGTGGTGATCCTGCAAACCTTGGTCGAATTGGTCGGGGAGTTGATCTACATCCGCCTGATCCCAGCGTTGGTGTGGCCCGCGCGTCGGTAACTGTGTGTCTGTTCAGGCGCTATTCAGCAGGGTGGTCGGCACCATAAGTCGGCGCCCCTCACCTGACAGGTCAACCGATGGATCACTGCAACCGCTTTCGCCTGGAGTCCCTTGGGATTTTCCTGTTCGCCTTGTTGCTGTTCACCCTGGGAATCTGGGATCAGCAACCACAAGGCTTTGACGGCCGCTGGGCGTTGTTCCTGCAGGAAATGTTTCGCCATGGCGCGAGTCTTTTTCCTACGACTTACGGACAGCCCTACGCGGACTACCCTGGCACCGCCACGTTCTTAAGCTATGTATTTGCCCGGCTGTTTGGTGCGCCCAATCATTTGGCGAATGTGTTGCCCACCGCGCTCGCGTCCGCCGGCGTGGTTGCGCTGGTCTATCGCTTGCTGGCGCCGTCCAGTCGCCAATGGGCGCTGCTCACGGTGTTGTTGACCCTGCTCACCACCCAGTTACTCGAAAAATCCCGCTCGGTGTGCCTGGATCAGATGGTAGCGCTGCTCTGTGTAGGCAGTTTCTACCTACTGCACAGCGGCGGGCGCTGGAGGCGGTTGGCGGTGTTCGCGCTGTTCATCCTGGGCTTTGCGATACGTGGGCCGCTGGGGTTGATCGAGGTGTGTGGCGTGGTGTGCGTGTATTGGGCGCTGGGCAGGCCTGGGGAGCGGGTCAGGCAGGTATTGATCCACGGCATCGTTGGTTTGGTAGTGCTGGCGGCTTGTTGGTGGTTGTTGGTGAAGCTGGCGCGCATCAGCGGTGGTGACGCATTCGCTGACGAAGTGTTCAAGATGCAAGTCGGTGGGCGCCTGGATGAAACCGGCGAGCCGTTTTATTTCTATTTTCAACTAAGCCTGTACCGCTATTTCCCGGTGGTGCCGTTGGCATTGGCGGCGATGATCGCGCTGCGTCATCGGTGGTCGGAGCGATTCGCGGGCGATATGCAATTGGTGGTGCGACTGGGCGCGTGCGGCCTGATGATTTTGCTCGGGTTGTCGATACCGCACTTCAAACGCGCTTATTACATCCTGCCGATGGTGCCGATGTTTGCCGCTGTCGCCGCCTATGGGCTGCTCCAGGCGCAAGGATGGCTCACTGGCGTGCGCCGATGCTACGAAGGGCTTGTCGTGGCGCTACCGACGTTGTGCGTGGTTGTAGTGTTTGTGTGTCGGCATGGCTGGCAGAAGCACGGTTACTGGCCGGGTGTTTCGCTGCCGTTATTGCTTGGCGTGTTGGTGGTGCTGCAAGGGGCGGCGTTGGTTGCGTGGCGGCGTGCGGGGCGGTTGGTGTGGCTTAGCCTGATCGCGTTGATAGCGCAGTGGTTGTTGCTGGTCACAGTGGTGGAGCCGGCCAAGGATTTGCAGTTCGATACCCGAGCCTTTGTCGCTCAGGTCGAGACGCTGCGTGCCACGCAGCCAGGGCCATTGGTGTTTATCGATCTGGGGCGGGACACCTGGGCGGTGCGCTACATGATGAACCTGGATCACGACGAGCAGCCAGTGTTTGTTGGCAGTGACCAGCTTGGGCGATTGGGCACGCTGCCACGGCCGGCATGGGTGATTGTGGCGCGTAAGGAGGCGGCGCTGTTGCGTGGAACGCCGCTGGAGAGTCAGGTGCCGGATTTTGAGGGGCGGTTGAATGACAATCCGTTGATGGTGTTTTTGTTCAGATGAAAAACCGCAGTCTAGGGTTGATCCAATTGCTCTGGTATGAAGCCCTCGTCTCGCAGAGATTTGATTACGCCTCTGATCAAGTAGTTGTTTGAGAAGCCAATGGTGTACTGCCGTGCGCCTGGGTTGATAGGGAGCAACATGCCTTGATCCACCAGTTTTTTTATCTGGTAGGTTCTTTGTGGTGCGGACAGCATTGGAAGTGCATCGGCGATATCGCCAGCTTTGACGACTTTCAGTTGAATGGCCGTGATAAGGATTTTTTCCTCCAGCGGCGTTATCCATTCGCGATCTTTTGCCAGTGCGACCGTTGGGGCAAGGATGTGTTTGGTCAGATACCCGTAATCGGTCAGTCTGCTGACCTTCTCCAGTTCATCCCTGATGCCTGCGAGGACATAGGTGCACCAGGCCTCAAGGCCTTCTTTGGTGCCCGTGTCTGCGGTGGACAGCATCTCGTAATATTTTTCTCGATCAATACAGAACACAGCGGTGGGGTTGAGTACTCGGCCGCCTGTACTGACATTGAAGCCGTATTTCATCAACAGTGCGTACGTAAGAAGGCGTACGACACGTCCGTTACCGTTGCCAAAAGGGTGGATCCAGCCAAATCGGTGATGAGCCAGGGCCACTTTCATCAAGTCGTATTTGGGGGCATCCGGCTTATTGACGAAGGTGACCAGCTCTTGCATGTATCCCGGCACCATCACAGCATCCGGGGGGAGGTGGTCTGACTGAGCTATGCGCACGCCTGCTTCTCGATAGGCGCCGGGCGTCCGATCACCTTCGCGCTGAAGTCCTTGAACGGTTATTGAGTGAATTTCGCGAATGGCAAATTCGGTAAGGTCTGAGCCTGGCTGGATAATGCTTTCAACGTAGTCCATGGCCTTTTCGATGTTCGCGATCTCTCGTAGCTGATCGGAACCCTCGGCTGTCCCGTCAACCTTGCTTTCGATGTAATCGGCCAGCGTGGTGTGGTTGCCTTCAATGCGGGCAGAACCCAGGCTTTCTAAAGTGTGGAACAGGTCTTTGAGTTGGAAGAAGACGGCGGGCGGTGTGTCGCCACCCAATTGCAGGCGCCTCAGATGTTCCAGTTCGCCCAGTACGTCAACCAGGCCTGAGTCGAACGAGGGGTTCAAAAGCTCAAGATCGTGGTGAAGAAACTCGGCCATATTGGGAAATATCTCAAGATTGGTTTTTGGTTATCTCAAAAGTAGTGCGCTAAAGCGCTCATAAAATGGGCGTTGAGGGCCTTATTAGGTCCAACACTATCTCAAAATTGAATTTCAGATAAGTGAAAAACATCTGAAATTGAACTGCATTTTGGACGACCATTCTTCCAGATCGGGAAGCAGGCGTATGGGGTGGGGTTGGGAGGATAAAATCCCAGACAACAAAAAACCCGCACTAGGCGGGTTTTTTGTGTGTTTCAGAGGGTGCTGGCACCACCTAAAACTAATTAGTGGTGCCCAGAGACGGAATCGAACCGCCGACACGGGGATTTTCAATCCCCTGCTCTACCGACTGAGCTATCTGGGCAACGGGGCGCATTAAACGGGTTTTTCAGGGGGTCGTCAAGCAAGTTTTCAAAAAATATTTAATTATTACCGTCGCTTACGAGCAGACCCCGGTTTTTGATCAATTATTGAGCAGGCGGCACGTAGCCGTCGGCCTTGGCGTAATCCTCGCCGGAAAAGAACTTGTCCATTTCGCCCGCCAGGTATTTACGGTCTTCGGCGTTCATCATGTTCAGGCGTTTTTCGTTGATCAGCAGGGTCTGGTGTTTCAGCCAGTCGGCCCAGGCGTTGGCAGACACGTGTTCGAAAATGTCCTGGCCCTTGGCGCCCGGATACGGAGGGCGTTCCAGGCCTGGCAATTCTTCTTTGTACTTGCGGCACATTACGGTGCGGGTCATGACGACACTCCTGCATTCAAAACATCGGCCGCGCGCTTCAGCAGTTTTTTCACCGGGGCGGCAAGGCCCAGGCGCGGCGGGGTGGCGAGGTTATACCAGAGCCAGTCGGCCTCGGCCACGTGATGGGCGGATTCCTCGACTTGGACCAGCCAGGGTTCGATGGCCAGTTGGAAGTGGCTGAAGGTGTGGATCAACCCCGGCAGCGCCTGTTGCTTGCCCAGTTCCAGCGCGTGCTGGTGGGCGAGGTGTTCCAGGTCTTGCAGGTCGTCCAGCTCCGGCAAGCTCCACAGTCCACCCCATAGCCCTGTCGATGGGCGGCGGTAAAGCAGGATAGCGCCCTCGGCATTCGCCAGCATCGGCATCAGCGTGCGCTTCTGCGGGATGGTCTTGCGCGGCTTGGGGATCGGGTAGCGCGTTTCCAGGCCGAGCATGTGGGCTTCGCAGCCTTTTTCCAGCGGGCACAGCAGGCAGCTGGGCTTGCTACGGGTGCAGAGGGTGGCGCCCATGTCCATCATTGCCTGGGTGTAGGCGTTGACCCGATCATGGGGCGTGAAGCGCTCTGCAGTGGCCCACAGCTGTTTGGCCACCTTGGGTTCGCCTGGATAGCCCTCTTGCGCAGTAAAGCGCGCCAGCACGCGCTTGACGTTGCCATCGAGGATCGGCGCGCGCAGGCCCATGCTCAGGCTGGCGATGGCGCCGGCGGTGGACAGACCGATGCCCGGCAGTTCGGTGAGTTTTTCCACATCCTTGGGAAACTCGCCGCCGTACTCGGCCACGACAATCTTCGCGGTCTTTTGCAGGTTGCGCGCCCGGGTGTAGTAACCCAGGCCGGTCCACAAGTGCAGCACTTCATCTTCTGGTGCGGCGGCCAGGGCTTCGACCGTCGGCAGCGAGGCCATGAAGCGGTCGAAGTAATTGAGCACGGTGCTCACCTGGGTCTGTTGCAGCATGATCTCCGAGACCCACACCCGATAAGGCGTGATGCCCTGTTGCCAGGGCAGGTCATGGCGACCGTGGCGGTCGTACCAGTCCAGCACCGCCGTTGAAAACTGCTCGTTTCTCATCGTTTGAACAGGCCTTTCAAAGCGTCTTTGAGCTGTGGGTTAACCTTGTCGAGTTTCTCTTCCAGCTTCTCGCTGAGCTTGTTGCCAGCAGCCTTGATCGCCACTTGGCTCAAGCCGTCCTTGTCCAGGCGGCAAGCCTTGGCGCCCAGTTCCAGCGGGCCACGGCAGCGCAGCGGGACTTCGATGTTCTGGAAGTTGGCGCCCACCTGGCAGGCCGGGTCCGGCACGTCGCGCTGGTCGCCTTCGACGATGATGCCGACGCGGTAATCCATGCCCAGTACGCGCAAATCGACGTCACCGTTGCCGTTCACTGTCAGGCCTGGGATACGTACTTTCAGGTCGGGGTTGCTGGCTACGCCGTTACGGAAATTCAAGTTGCCTTTCAATTCCTGGAACGGGGTGTCTTTGCCTTGGGGCGTGGTGCTCAGGGTCTTGCGATTGAGCAAGGCGATGCCGGTGCACAGTTGCTGTTCAAGGTTGGCGTTGAGCAGCGCGCCGTTGTTGATCACAAAGCTGGCGTTACCGTTGAGGCTGTCGATCAGGGCTTTTTGGCTGTTGCCACGGCCGCTGAGGTTGCTGTCGAGGGTGACCTGGCCTTTCACTGGCGGCGTTTGCCCCTGGGCTTGCAGGATACGTTCGACCGGTACTTGCTTGATATGGGTTTGCAGTGCCAGCACTGGAATATCCTGGCGCACATCAAGGTTGCCGTTGGCCTGGAAGTTGCCGTTGTAGAGACCGCCGCTGAGGGTGTCGAGCTTGAGCTGGCCGTCGAGGCCGGTGGCTTTCAGCGTAGCGTCCTGGATTGGCAGTTTGCTCAGGGTCAGTTGGCCGAAGGACAGGTCGGCGTTCACGTCCAGCGTGCGCAGGCGCGCCACTGGCAGCAGCTTGTCGGTGCTCCAGGCGCCTTTGGTCGGGGCGTCCGGCAGCGGGGTGGTGCCACCGGCAGCCATCGCTCCTGCTTCGCTGTTCTGCACTTCAGCCTGGCGTGCAGCGGTTGCGCCCTTGGCGGATTCGGATTTGGCCGGCAGGTAGTTGTCGGCGTTGAAAGTGTCGCCCTTGAGCTGGACCCGCAGGGACTGCTTGGCGAAATCATCCACGGCAAGGCGACCGGTGAAGGTGCTGCCGTCGAGTTTCAGGTTCAGGTCTTCCAGGGCCAGGCTGGTTGGCGTGCCGATGAGACGGCTGACCAGTTCGACTTTGCTCAGGCTGCCCTCGGCCATTGGCGGCAGCGGGTGGCCGACGCTGTCGAGGAACTTGGCCAGGTCAAATTGGGCGATGGACAGGGCGCCACTCAGCTGTGGAGTGCTGTCCAGGCTGTTGACCTTCAGTTCGCCCAAGGCGCGCAGTTGGTTGGCCGAGAGTTTCAGGTTGGTCCATTCGGCGATGTTCGCCGCCTGGTCCAGCAGCAACTGGCCTTGGGTGGAGAAGGTCACGGTCTTGCCTTGCAGCGGCTCGCCGGTTGCTTCGCCGGTGATCTTCATGTCTTCGAACTGGTAGCGCTTGAGGGCGCGTTGGATGCGCAGGTTGCCGTTGAGCTCGGTCTTGACGCGCATCACCGGCTGGTTACTGCCGAAGAACGCAGTGAGCTTCACCGGAATGCTGGCGCCTTCGTGCACGGCACCGGCGCTCAACTGGATGCTTTCTGCGCTGAATTGCTTGCCGGTCTGCTCATCGTTGTATTCAACGCGGGCGTTGTTGATGGTCAGGCTGTCGATGTCCAGGCGGATAGGTTTGGACGGTTTTTCCGGCTCATCGGCGGGAGCTTCCGCTGGGGCAGGGGCGCCGGCAGTGGTCTGGGCGACGTTCTTGCCGATGTCTTCCCAGTTGCCGTGGCCTTGCTTGTCGCGGTTCAGGCGCAGGTTCAGGCCTTCGACGCGTACGTCGCTCATCTGCACTTCGCGGCGCAGCAGCGGCAGCACGCGTACCGACAGGCCGAGCATCTGCAGGTCGGCAAACGGTTGAGTCGGGTTGGTCAGGGTCGCCACGCTGGCTTCGTGCAGCTCCAGACCGAGCCAGGGGAATAGGCTCCAGCCGATGTCGCCATTGAGCGTCAGCTCGATGTGGGCCTTGTCGCGGGCAATCTGGCGAATCTCGTCTTTATAGTCGTTGGGATCGAAGAGATGGGTCAGGGCAAAGCCCAGAGCCACAATGATCAGCAACAGCCCGAGAAGTACCAGACCCAGGATTTTGCCGAACGCTTTCATGGGCGAGTCCTTGTATGTCGATTTCAAAATTTAGCCGCAGAGTATAACGCCGGTAACCGTACGTCAGTTCGCAGATCGTTACATTGTATCCCGGCCCAGCAAAACGGGATTTTGACGTCAGATAAAACGGATATTCCGAAAAAGGTGATGTCATTTTGGTTTTTCTGTCATGCGCAGGTGCTAATCTGCGCCGGTTCGTCTGCCTTCTGCGACATAGCGTCGCGCTTAAATGGAGCTTTACTCAAGACAACGGCCAACGCTCTGCGTGCAAGGCCGAGGGAGAGAGCGCCTGACGGACACATACTAACAACTGGGGGAAACACCAATGAGCACTAGCACTGCGGCAGCTTCAACTGCCGCACAGCCTGCGTTCCTGTCCAAGGAACGCATCATCGCCAAGCCCGGCTTCAACCGCTGGCTGGTTCCGCCGGCCGCCCTGGCTATCCACCTGTGCATCGGCATGGCCTACGGCTTCTCGGTGTTCTGGTTGCCGCTGTCCAAGGCACTGGGGATTACCAAGCCGGTGGCCTGTGCGCCGGACATGAGCTTTATCGCCCAAGTCTTCTCGTCCCAATGCGACTGGCCCATCTCCATGCTGGGCTGGATCTACACCCTGTTCTTCATCTTCCTGGGCTGCTCGGCAGCCATCTGGGGCGGCTGGCTGGAACATGCCGGGCCACGTAAGGCCGGCGTTGTATCGGCGCTGTGCTGGTGTGGCGGTCTGTTGATCTCGGCGCTGGGTATCTATACCCACCAGATCTGGCTGATGTGGATCGGCTCCGGGGTCATTGGTGGTATCGGCCTGGGCCTGGGTTATATCTCGCCTGTGTCGACCCTGATCAAGTGGTTCCCGGATAAGCGCGGCATGGCTACCGGCATGGCGATCATGGGCTTCGGCGGCGGCGCAATGGTTGGCGCCCCGCTGGCCGCTGCATTGATGGGCCACTTCGCCTCGCCAACCAGCGTCGGCGTTTGGCAGAGCTTCCTGGTGATGGCTGCGATTTACTTCGTGTTCATGATCGGCGGCGCCTTGTCCTATCGCGTTCCGCCAACCGGCTGGAAGCCTGAGGGCTGGACCGCGCCGGCGAAAAAAGCCAGCAACGCGATGATCACCCACCGTCACGTGCACGTGAATGTGGCCTGGAAAACCCCGCAGTTCCGCCTGGTATGGCTGGTGCTGTGCCTGAACGTATCCGCCGGTATCGGCATCCTCGGCATGGCTTCGCCACTGTTGCAGGAAGTGTTCGGCGGCAAGCTGTTGGGCGTGGATGTGCCGTTTGGTCAGCTGGATGCGGGTCAACTGGCCTCTATCGCGGCCATCGCGGCGGGCTTCACCGGTTTGTTGAGCCTGTTCAACATCGGCGGCCGGTTCTTCTGGGCGTCGTTCTCTGACTACCTGGGCCGTAAAAACACCTACTTCGTGTTTTTCGCCCTGGGCTTTGCCCTGTATGCGCTGATCCCGAACCTGGGTCATCTGGGCAACGTGGCGCTGTTCGTGGCGGCGTTCTGCATCATCCTGTCGATGTACGGCGGTGGTTTTGCGACGGTGCCTGCTTACCTGGCCGACCTGTTCGGTACACAGATGGTGGGCGCGATCCACGGTCGCCTGCTGACCGCCTGGGCGGCGGCGGGTGTGCTGGGTCCGGTGCTGGTGAACTACCTGCGTGAATATCAACTGAGCATCGGCGTGGAACGCGCTGCGGCTTACGACATCACGTTGTATATCCTCGCGGGCCTCTTGGTGCTCGGTTTCATCTGCAACATGCTTGTACGTCCGGTGGCCGACAAGTACTTCATGACCGACGCCGAGCTGGCTGCCGAACAGGCGCTGGGTCATGACAAGGGTGCAGACGCCACGACTTCCCTGGAGTGGAAAGCTGCGTCCGGCACCGTGCCATTGGCCATCGCGGCCTGGCTGGTGGTGGGTATTCCGTTGGCGTGGGGTGTGTGGGTGACCCTGCAGAAGACGGCGGTACTGTTCCACTAAGTTGAATACAGGCAGGTGCACCATCCTGGAGCACCTGCTTGTATGCACATGTCTATCCCCGACACTCCATCAGTCTTATCCCCTCCGATGTTTCTGTTTGGCGCCCGCGCCCCTATAATGGCTGCCTTTTTCGCCCAATGATTTTGCGGAGCTGGTGATGGCCGAACGTAAGGCGTCCGTCGAGCGCGACACTCTGGAAACCCAGATCAAAGCCTCGATTAACCTGGATGGCACCGGAAAGGCCCGATTTGATATCGGTGTACCTTTTCTTGAGCACATGCTGGACCAGATCGCCCGTCACGGGCTGATCGACCTGGATATCGTCAGCAAGGGCGACCTGCATATCGACGACCACCACACGGTGGAAGACGTCGGTATCACCCTTGGCCAGGCGTTTGCCAAGGCCATCGGCGACAAAAAAGGCATCCGCCGTTACGGCCACGCCTATGTCCCGCTGGACGAAGCGCTGTCGCGCGTAGTCATCGACTTCTCTGGCCGTCCAGGCCTGCAGATGCACGTGCCCTACACCCGCGCCACCGTCGGCGGCTTTGACGTTGACCTGTTCCAGGAATTCTTCCAGGGTTTCGTCAACCACGCACTGGTCAGCCTGCACATCGACAACCTGCGCGGCACCAACACCCACCACCAGATCGAAACCGTGTTCAAGGCTTTCGGCCGCGCCCTGCGCATGGCCGTGGAACTCGATGACCGCATGGCCGGGCAAATGCCTTCGACCAAGGGCGTCCTGTAATGCAGACGGTCGCGGTTATCGATTACGGCATGGGTAACCTGCACTCGGTGGCCAAGGCCCTCGAACACGTAGGTGCCGGCAAGGTGCTGATCACCAGCGATGCCAAGGTGATTCGCGAAGCCGACCGGGTGGTGTTTCCCGGCGTTGGCGCGATTCGCGATTGCATGGCCGAGATTCGCCGCCTGGGCTTTGACAGCCTGGTGCGTGAAGTCAGCCAGGACCGCCCGTTCCTCGGCATCTGCGTGGGCATGCAAGCCTTGCTTGACCGCAGTGAAGAGAACGACGGCGTGGACTGCATCGGCCTGTTCCCAGGCCAGGTGAAGTTCTTCGGCAAGGACTTGCACGAAGACGGCGCCCACCTGAAAGTCCCGCACATGGGCTGGAACGAAGTCAGCCAGACTGTGGATCACCCGCTGTGGCACGACATTCCAGACCTGGCGCGCTTCTACTTTGTGCACAGCTACTACATCGCCGCCGGTAACCCGCGCCAGGTGGTGGGTGGTGGGCACTACGGCGTCGATTTCGCCGCCGCGTTGGCCGAAGGCTCGCGTTTTGCCGTGCAGTTCCACCCAGAGAAGAGCCATACCCATGGCCTGCAATTGCTGCAGAACTTCGCCGCCTGGGATGGGCGCTGGTAAATGGCCAAGAAGCCGAGGTTGCCGCTCTTGAACCTCACGCCCGAGCAGGAGAGTGAGGCTACCCTCAAGATCAAGCGGTTCATGGAAGATCGCTTCGAGCTCAAGCTGGGTTCGTTCGAGGTTGCTGAGATCCTCGAACTGTTTACCACCGAAGTGGCTCCGCACTATTACAACAAGGCGATTTTCGATACGCAGACGCTCCTTAAAGAAAGGTTCGAAAGCATCGAAAGCGACTTGTGGTCGCTTGAGAAACCCTGATTTCCCAAGCATTGCTGAATATCGAATAAGGTTTGCCAGATGCTGATTATCCCCGCTATCGATCTCAAGGACGGCGCCTGCGTACGTCTGCGCCAAGGC
This sequence comes from Pseudomonas sp. 18175, assembly GCF_050432925.1. NCBI lineage: Bacteria > Pseudomonadati > Pseudomonadota > Gammaproteobacteria > Pseudomonadales > Pseudomonadaceae > Pseudomonas > Pseudomonas sp. 18175. The sequence continues at coordinate 29,179 of NZ_JBKFTO010000029.1, forward strand.
CGCATGGAAGACTCCACCGTGTTCTCCGATGACCCGGTGAGCATGGCTGCCAAATGGGTAGAAGGAGGCTGCCGCCGCCTGCATCTGGTGGACTTGAACGGTGCCTTCGAAGGCCAGCCGGTCAATGGTGAAGTGGTGACCGCCATCGCCAAGCGCTACCCGAACCTGCCGATCCAGATCGGCGGCGGTATCCGCTCCCTGGAAACCATCGAGCACTACGTCAAGGCTGGCGTCAGCTACGTGATCATCGGCACCAAGGCGGTCAAAGACCCAGCCTTCGTCGCCGAAGCCTGCCGCGCGTTCCCGGGCAAGGTCATCGTTGGCCTGGACGCCAAGGACGGTTTCGTCGCCACCGACGGCTGGGCTGAAATCAGCACCGTGCAAGTGATCGACCTGGCCAAGCAGTTCGAAGCCGACGGCGTGTCCGCCATCGTTTATACCGACATCGCCAAAGACGGCATGATGCAGGGCTGCAACGTACCGTTCACCGCCGCGCTGGCCGCTGCGACCAAGATCCCGGTGATCGCTTCCGGCGGCATCCATAACCTGGGCGACATCAAGTCGCTGCTGGACGCCAAGGCCCCTGGCATCATTGGCGCCATCACCGGCCGTGCGATCTACGAAGGCACCCTGGACGTCGCCGAAGCCCAGGCTTACTGCGATGCCTACAACGGCTGAGGACTGACCATGGCGCTGGCCAAACGCATCATCCCTTGCCTGGACGTCGACAACGGTCGCGTGGTCAAGGGCGTCAAGTTCGAGAACATCCGCGACGCCGGTGACCCGGTGGAAATTGCTCGTCGCTACGATGAGCAAGGTGCCGACGAGATTACCTTTCTCGACATCACCGCCAGCGTCGATGGCCGTGACACCACGCTGCATACCGTCGAACGCATGGCCAGCCAGGTCTTCATCCCGCTGACCGTGGGCGGTGGCGTGCGCACCGTGCAAGACATCCGCAACCTGCTCAACGCCGGCGCGGACAAGGTCTCGATCAACACCGCCGCCGTGTTCAACCCGGAGTTCGTCGGCGAAGCGGCGCAGCACTTTGGCTCGCAGTGCATCGTCGTGGCCATCGACGCCAAGAAGGTTTCCGGCCCGGGTGAAACCCCGCGCTGGGAGATCTTCACCCACGGCGGACGTAAACCCACCGGCCTGGATGCGGTGGAGTGGGCGATGAAGATGGAGGGCCTGGGCGCCGGTGAAATCCTGCTGACCAGCATGGACCAGGACGGCATGAAAAACGGCTTCGACCTCGGCGTAACCCGTGCCATCAGCGACGCGCTGGGCATTCCGGTGATCGCTTCCGGCGGCGTTGGCAACCTGCAGCATTTGGCCGACGGCGTGATCAAAGGCCACGCCAGTGCCGTGCTGGCGGCGAGTATTTTCCACTTTGGCGAATACACCGTTCCCGAGGCAAAAGCCTACATGGCGGCGCGCGGCATCGTCGTTCGCTAAACGCTGCTGGACACCATGGCAAGTGCGCGGCACTCTCTGCGCTTGCCATGGATTCCGGTAGCCCTTCATGTTCAAACACCTGCTGCTCGCCCTCGCCAGTACCTCCATCTTTCTGGCAGGTTCGGCTCACGCCGAAGAGCCGTCCGACCCCGCCCTGGTGTTGCTGACGGAAAACTTCCCGCCGTACAACATGGCGAAAAACGGCAAGAACTTTGCCAAGGAAGACAACATCGAAGGCATCGCCGTGGACATCGTGCGCGAGACCTTCAAGCGTGCCGGCATTTCCTACAACCTCACCCTGCGGTTTCCTTGGGAGCGAATCTACAAACTTGCCTTGGAAAAACCCGGCTACGGCGTGTTCGTGATGGCCCGCCTGCCGGATCGCGAAGCTTTATTCAAATGGGTCGGCCCCATCGGCCCGGACGATTGGGTGCTGCTGGCCAAGGCCGACAGCAAGATCCAACTGGCCGACCTTGAACAGGCGCGCCGCTATAAGATCGGCGCGTACAAGGGCGATGCCATTGCACAGACCTTGGAAAAGCAGGGCCTCGATCCGATAGTGGTGCTGCGCGACCAGGATAACGCGCAAAAGCTGCTGGATGGCCAGATCGACTTGTGGGCCACCGGTGATCCCGCAGGGCGCTACCTCGCGCGCCAAGTCGGTGTAACCGGGCTCAAGACCGTGCTGCGCTTCAACAGTGCCCAGCTGTACCTGGCGCTGAACAAAGACGTGCCGGATGAGGTGGTGGTCAAGTTGCAGGCTGCGCTGGACCAGTTGCGCAAGGATGGCCTTGTGGACCAGATCATGGCGCGTTATTTGTAGCGATAAGTACCGTTCTTGCCGTGCCCTGCCATGGCTTGATTGCTGCGCACGCTGATCATCAGCTTGATATCGATCCAGTCCACGCCCTGGGCCTTGAGCTTGGGCAGTTCGCGCTCCAGCACCGCTAGGGTTTGCGGATACGGGTGACCGATCATCACCGCCGAACCTTGTTTATGGGCCAGTTTGATCGCGGTTTGCAACTGCGTGGTGATGGCCGCTTCAGTGCGCTCATCGTCCAGGAACACATCCCGCGAGACGCTGGCCAGGCCGATCTTCTGGGCCTCGGCGGCCGCCACGGTTTGCGCACTGGTGCGACTGTCGACAAAGAACTTGTTGCGCCGTTGCAGCTCGGCCATCAACCAAGCCATCGCCTCCGGTTGCGCGGTCATACGACTGCCCATGTGGTTGTTGATCCCTGCGGTATAGGGAACCGCCTTGAACGCGGCGTCCAGGCGCTTGCCGAGTTCCTCGATGGGCAACTCGGGGTGCCAGGCGAAGGGGCCGGTGGCCGGGTCCATGGGCATGTGCAGGATCACTATCTTGCCGGCCTTGTGGGCCTCACGGGCGAATTCGGCAGCGTGGGGTGTGTCGGGCATGATCGCCGTGGTCACCGGCCCCGGCAGGGCCAGCACGCGACGATCCCTGGGCAGGTTTTGCCCAAGGTCGTCGATGATGAGGGTCAGGTAGGCTTTGTGCGGCTCGCTGGCCGGGGCCGCGTGAGCGACTCCGGCCAGGCTGCACAGCACAGCGATGATCAGGGTAAAGCGCATATCAACGGCTGCGGGTGATGCTCAAGCCCTTGAGCAGGCTCAGCGCCTGGGCCAGTTGGTAGTCATCGTCCTGAGGCATCGGCTTGGCTTTGGCGGCGCTGCCGGTTGGCTGGTCGGCACCGCCGTTGCCATTGCCCAGGTGGCCTTGCAGGTCTGCTTCCTTGTAGTACTCGCTGTCGGCCTCGCTGGTGATCTTGGCCTTGCGCACTTCGATGTCCGGCACGATGCCCTGGGCCTGGATCGAGCGGCCATTTGGCGTGTAGTACAGCGCAGTGGTGATCTTCACTGCGCGCTCGTTGTTCAGCGGCAACACGGTTTGCACCGAGCCTTTGCCGAAGCTGGTGGTGCCCATCAGCACGCCGCGTTTTTGGTCTTGCAGGGCGCCAGCGACGATTTCCGAGGCCGAGGCGCTGCCGCCGTTGATCAGCACGGCCAGTGGCACGCCTTCGCTCAGGTCGTTGCCGGTGGCCGAGAAGCGCAGCTCGGAGTTGGCGATACGGCCCTTGGTGTACACGATCAGGCCTTTGGTGATGAAGTGGTCAACCACTTCTACCGCTGCCTGCAGCACGCCACCTGGGTTGTTACGCAGGTCGAGCACGATGCCGTTGAGCTTCTTGCCGTTGTCCTTGCGCAGCTTGGCCAGGGCCTTGGCCACTTCGTCGCCGGTCTTGACCTGGAACTGGGTGATGCGGATGTAACCGTAGCCCGATTCCAGCAGTTGGCTCTTCACGCTCTTGACCGTGATGGTGGCGCGGGTCAGCGTCACGTCAAACGGCGTGCCGCCGTCGCGCACCAGGGTCAGGGTGATCTTCTGGCCGATCTTGCCGCGCATCTTGTCGACGGCTTCGGTCATGGTCTGGCCGCGGGTCGGCTGGCCGTTGATCTTGACGATAAAGTCACCGGCTTGGATGCCCGCTTTCGACGCCGGGGTGTCGTCGATCGGCGACACGACTTTGACGTTGCCGTCTTCGGAGCCGACTTCAATGCCCAGGCCGCCGAACTCACCGCTGGTGCTTTCCTGCAGCTCGGCAAAGTCTTCCGGGCCCAGGTAGGCGGAGTGCGGGTCGAGGTTGCTGAGCATGCCCTTGATGGCATTTTCCAGCAGGGTCTTGTCGTCTACGGGTTCGACATACGCGGCTTTGATGCGGTCCATGACCTCGGCAAAGGTGCGCAACTCGTCCAGCGGCAATGGTGCCTTGGTGGTCGCGGCCGTGGCAGCAGGTGCAGCAGGTGCTGCCTGGTCGGCGAAAGCCAGAGGCGCGCCGATCACCAGGGCGATCGTCAGAGCCAGCGATGTAAGGCGGGACAAATGCAGCATGTCGAACGAACTCCTAATGTAGATGCGACCCTATCCTTGGGAACGGCACCATTGTGCAGGGTCGCTCGGGCGACCCTGCTGACGAATAGCGAAGTACAGCGCCGGGGTGTCCTGGCCACCACTGTTACCCACAGTGGAAATGGATTCACCGGCTTTTACAACATCACCTGCCGACTTGAGTAAAGTCTGATTGTGGCCGTAAAGGCTCAAATAGCCATTACCGTGGTCAAGAATCACCAACAAACCGGCGCCCCGCAGCCAATCGGCAAACACCACGCGCCCACCGTGAACGGCGTGCACCTGGCTGCCGGCAGAGGCGCTGATCATCACCCCATCCCACTTGGCGCGGGTGTCATCGCCACGGGTTTCCCCAAAGCGTGCCAGTAATCGACCATCAACTGGCCATGGAAGTTTGCCGCGTGCCGAAGCGAAAGGTCCTCCGAAGTTCTCGCCGGCGCTGGAAACCAGTGGGCCAGGGGCTGCATGCGCCGGTTTACGCGGCGCTGGAGCGTCGGTGGTGGCTGCCAGCTCGGCCTCACGCTGGCGCTTTTTTTCGGCTTCCTGCTGGGCGATCAGCGCTTTCTGCCGCGCTTCTTCGGCCTCACGTGCCTGGCGGGCCAGGGTTTCTTCGATGGTCTTGAGGACTTTGGCCAAGTCGGCCTGGTCTTGCTCGCGGGCTTGCAGCTTGGCGTCGCGGGCCTTTACATCGTCGTTGAGCTTGGCCAGAGCCAGCTGGCGCTCCTTGCGCACCTTCTCCAGCTCGTCGCGCTGGGCGGTAAGAGCGTTTTGCTGGTCTTCGAGCTGGGACTGCTGGTTGGCGATTTCCTGCTCGACGTTGACCAACTGGCGCAGGGTCTCGTTGAAGCTTTTCAATTGCTCCAAGCGGGCCTTGCTCAGGTAGTCGTAGTAGGTGAGGGTGCGCGCGAATTTCTCGGGGTTCTGCTGGTTGAGCAGCAGCTTGAGGTATTCCTGGCGGCCGTTCTGGTAGGCGGCGCGGGCCTGGATAGCGATCAGGCGTTGCTGTTCAACCCGTGCGCTCTGGAGTTTTTTTTTCTCAGCGTCGAGTCGCTCCAGTTCCGACTCGCTCTTCTTTAATTCTTTTTGCAGCTCCTGGACTTGCTTCTCCAGCTTGCCCATCTCGGTTTCCGTGCCGCGCAGGTCTTTTTGCACGCCGGATTTTTCTTCCTGGAGCTTGCCGAGCAGTTTTTTCAGCTCGGTAATGTCCTGACGCGTAGCGTCCAACTGTTGTTGGGTTTGTGCGCGCTCATCGGCAAACGCCGGTTGGAGCAGGCAGACAAGAGCAAGGGTAATCAAGGCGCGAAGCATAGAGGCGGGCGACACCAGGGAAATGGACGGCCTAGTATGCCCGCCAACAGCGGCAAAAAAAACGTCCAATTCGGGGTGGGGGGCAAGATAGGTGTCGAGTGGCAGCGGGATGGCAAAAAGACATCCTCCAAACGACGCAAAACCAATGTGGGAGCGGGCTTGCTCGCGAATACGGTGTGTCAGTCGCCGAAAATATCGACTGAACTACCGCTTTCGCGAGCAAGCCCGCTCCCACACTGGTTTTGCAATGTGCTTTAGATCACACCAGAATCGAAGTCCCGGTCATTTCAGCCGGCTTCTCCAGCCCCATCAGCTTCAGCATGGTCGGCGCCACGTCCGCCAGCACGCCGCCTTCACGCACCTTCAAATCACGCTTACCGACATAGATGAACGGCACCGGCTCAGTCGTGTGCGCCGTGTGGGCTTGGCCAGTGGATTCGTCCGACATTTGCTCACAGTTGCCGTGGTCGGCGGTGATCAGCGCTTCGCCGCCGACTTTTTCCAGTGCATCAACGATGCGCCCGACGCACAGGTCCAGGCATTCCACGGCCTTGGTCGCGGCAGCCAGGTTGCCACTGTGGCCGACCATGTCGCCGTTGGCGTAGTTGACCACAATCACGTCATAACGCTGGTGTTCGATGGCATCGACGATCTTGTCGGTAACCTCGGGCGCGCTCATTTCCGGCTGCAGGTCGTAGGTGGCGACTTTTGGCGACGGGATCAGGATGCGCTCTTCGCCGGGGAACGGTTCTTCACGTCCGCCGGAGAAGAAAAAGGTCACGTGGGCGTATTTTTCAGTTTCGGCAATGCGCAGCTGGGTCTTGCCGTTTTTGGCCAGGTAGTCGCCCAGCACGTTTTCCAGGCTGCCCGGTGCGAACGCGGCAGGCGCTGGGATGCTGGCGGCGTATTGGGTCAGGCCGACGTAGTGCACCTTGGGCTGGCGCGCGCGTTCGAACTCTTTGAAACCGTCTTCGACAAACACGCGGCTCAGCTCGCGGGCGCGGTCGGCGCGGAAGTTCATGAAGATCACGGCGTCGCCGTCTTCCACTTTCACTGGCTCGCCGATGGTGGTGGCTTTAACGAATTCGTCGCTCTCGCCACGGGCGTAGGCGGCTTCCAGGCCTTCCTGGGCGGTAGCGGCGTTGAATTCGGCCTGGCCGTCGACAATCAAATTGTAGGCTTGGGACACGCGGTCCCAGCGGTTGTCACGGTCCATGGCGAAATAACGGCCCACCAGGCTGGCGATGCGACCCTTGCCCAGGGCGGCGAACGTGGCGTCCAGCAGTTCGATGGACGATTGCGCGCTTTTGGGCGGGGTGTCGCGACCGTCGAGGAAGGCGTGCAGGTAGATCTTGTCGGCGCCACGCTTGAACGCCAGCTCGGCCATGGCGACCAGGTGGTCTTGGTGGCTGTGTACGCCGCCATCGGACAACAGGCCCATGAAGTGCACGGCCTTGCCAGCCGCCACTGCTTTATCTACTGCGGCGCAGATGGTTGGGTTTTCGAAGAACTCGCCATCGCGGATCGCTTTGGTCACGCGGGTGAAGTCCTGATAGACCACCCGTCCGGCGCCCAGATTCATGTGGCCGACTTCCGAGTTACCCATCTGGCCATCCGGCAGACCTACATCCATGCCGGAGCCGGAGATCAGGCCGTTGGGAACAGTGGCCATCAATCGGTCCAGTACCGGCTTCTTGGCCGCGTACACCGCGTTGTCGTGGTGGCTTTCACTGTGTCCGAAGCCATCGAGAATTATCAGGACCAAAGGTTTAGGCGTAGTAGTCATAGATCCTCTCGTGGCAGTAATAAAAGGAAGGCGATTGAAAAGGGAGTGGCAGTTTAAAGCGAAGTTCCGACCACGTCACCGCTTTACGGGGGTTGGCCCCCCCTGACGGCTGTGTATACTTACCGCCATTTTAACGCCCTGGAACCTCCTTGATGGTTGATCACCTGATTGCATTTGCCACTGCCCACTACCTGCTCGTGGGTGCCTTCGTCATCCTGCTGGCGCTGCTGATCGCTCACGAGTTGAGCCGCGGTGGCCGCAGCCTGAGCACGGCGGAGCTGACCGCGCTGGTCAACAAGGATGAAGCCGTTGTCGTGGATATCCGTCCGGTCAAGGAATTCGCCGCCGGCCATATCGTTGGCGCTCTCAATATTCCGCAGGACAAGCTGATCGCGCGCCTGGCGGAGCTTGAAAAATACAAGGCCAAGACCATCATCCTGGTCGACGCCCAAGGTCAGCACGCCGGCACCCACGCCCGCGAAATGCTCAAGACCGGTTTCACCGCCGCCAAACTGTCCGGCGGTATCGGCAGCTGGAAGGCCGATAACCTTCCGCTGGTGAAGTGATATGAGCCAGGTTGTCGTGTATTCCAGCGATTGGTGTCCTTACTGCATGCGGGCCAAGGCCTTGCTGGAGAAGAAGGGCGTTGCCTTCGAAGAGATCAAGGTCGATGGCAAACCCCAGGTGCGTGCCGAAATGGCCCAGAAGGCGGGGCGCACGTCCGTGCCGCAAATCTGGATCGGCGCCAAGCACATCGGTGGTTGCGACGACCTGTTTGCCCTGGAGCGCGCCGGTAAGCTTGATGCGCTGCTCGCCTAACCCCTAAAAGACCCCAAGATCACAAGGATCTGCGATGACTGACCAACAGAACACCGAAGCTGCGCAAGACCAAGGCCCACAGTTCTCGCTGCAGCGCATCTACGTGCGTGACCTGTCGTTTGAAGCGCCGAAAAGCCCGGCCATCTTCCGCCAGGAATGGACCCCAAGCGTTGCCCTGGACCTGAACACCCGCCAAAAAGCCCTGGAAGGCGACTTCCACGAAGTCGTGCTGACCCTGTCGGTCACCGTCAAGAACGGCGAAGAAGTAGCCTTCATTGCTGAAGTGCAACAGGCCGGTATCTTCCTGATCCAAGGCCTGGACGAAGCGTCCATGAGCCACACCCTGGGCGCGTTCTGCCCGAACATCCTGTTCCCTTATGCCCGTGAGACCCTGGACAGCCTGGTTACCCGTGGCTCGTTCCCGGCGTTGATGCTGGCTCCGGTGAACTTTGATGCCCTGTACGCTCAAGAGCTGCAGCGCATGCAACAGGAAGGTTCGTCGACCGTTCAGTAATCGGTTCTGAACAGCGACACCGATCAAATGTGGGAGCGGGCTTGCTCGCGAATGCGGTATTTCAGTCGATAACTTCAGTGACTGACACACCGCATTCGCGAGCAAGCCCGCTCCCACATTTTGTTATGTGTGTTACTTGAAGCCGAGTTGGCGCCAGCCTTCATAGACAGCAACCGCCACAGTGTTGGACAGGTTCAAGCTGCGGCAACCTTCGCGCATCGGCAAACGCAGGCGATGGCCATCGGGCAGCGCATCCAGTACCTCAGCAGGCAGGCCACGACTCTCAGGGCCGAACAGGAAGGCATCCCCTTCGGCAAAGCTGGCATCATGAAACGGACGCGAACCCTTGGTGGTAAACGCAAACAACCGTGGATGCCCCAGGCTTTCCAGGCAACTGGCCAAGTCTGCATGGCGCTTGAGCGTGGCGTACTCGTGGTAGTCCAGGCCGGCGCGGCGCAGGCGCTTGTCGTCCATGTCGAAGCCCAGCGGCTCGATCAAATGCAGGTGGCAGCCACTGTTGGCGCACAGCCTGATAACGTTGCCGGTATTCGGCGGAATTTCTGGTTGAAAAAGGATGACGTGAAACATGCACGGCTCCGAAGGTAAAGATGCGCTGCATTCTACCCCCGAAGAGGACCCAAGACCGAAGCTAATGCCGAGGGTCATGGGCTCTTTGGCGATTGTCGGCATGATGGTGGGGCTGATGATCGGTCGCCTGACCACCCCGGACCCCATCGAGCTGCAACAGGTCGAGACGGCGGCAGACGGCGTGGTGGTGTGGTTCAACAGCGAACCAAAGCTGCACGGCGAGCATATCGACGGCACCGTGGCGCTGCTGTTCGACGCCCAGGGCAATGCTGCCAGCGGGAAACTGAAGGTCAATGACAAGGATGTGAATTGGCGCGTGCGCAAGACCGATGCGGGCTTGCTGCTGAACCTGGTGGCGGCTCGGCCGTTGCGCGGGGAGTGGAAAGGCGAAGAGGTCGATGATCGCTGGCGGCTGGAGATCCATCTCCAAGAGCAATAAAAGAGGGAATCCCCGGCCTGCCTGTACCAAGGTCCCCAAAACGGGCTGGGGCTTTGGGCGTAACGCCACATAAGCCCCGGGTGTAAAGAAGGGAGTTCCCGGCCTGCCTGTACCAGGGCTCCCAAAACGGGGTGAAGCCTTTGAAGGCTTCGGTGTTAAAGAGGGAATCCCCGGCCTGCCTGTACCGAGGTTCCCCAAAGCGGTGTGGAGCGCGACGCGGTTCGCATCAAGCACCCCGGGTGTAAAGAGGGGATTCTCGGCCTGCCTGTACCAAGGTCCCCGAAACTGGGTAGTACAAGGGTTATTGCAGGGCGCGTGCCAGAGTGGCCAAGTTGTGCCGAAAAAATTCTTTATAAAGCGCAAAGCCCCGGAATACGGGGCTTTGGTGTTTTGTTTGTATGAAGATTTTTTTATTGGGCGATTGTTTCGAAGTTTAGGCCTGTGCTCGATGCCGGTTCATGGTGCATTGAAGCGGTGCACAATCCCGAAGCTAATGGAGATCCAAATGTGGGAGCGGGCTTGCTCGCGAAAGCGGTGGGTCAGACAAAAAATCTGTGCCTGATACACCGCATTCGCGAGCAAGCCCGCTCCCACATTGGATCTTCGGTGGATGTTAGAGCGGTGTCAGGCGTCGTCGCCCTCGTCGTCATCCCCACCATCGACCTTCATGCCCAGTTCCTTGATCTTGCGAGTCAAGGTGTTACGCCCCCAACCCAGCAGCACTGCCGCATCGCGACGGCGACCGGCGGTGTGCTTCAGGGCAGTCTCGATCATGATCCGCTCAAACGCCGGCACGGCGCTGTCCAGCAGGTTGGACTGGCCGCGTGCCAGGGCCTGGTCGGCCCATTGGCGCAGTGCCTGCTCCCAGTTGGTCACCGGTGCCGAGTCTTGCGGCAGGCTCAACAGCTCGGGCGGCAAGTCGCTGATGTGCACTTCCCGACCGGACGCCATTACGGTGATCCAGCGGCAGGTGTTTTCCAACTGGCGCACGTTGCCGGGCCACGGCAGGTTTTTCAGGTATTCCTCGGTCTCGCTTTTCAGCAGCTTGGGCTCGACGGCCAGCTCTTGGGCGGCGCGGCTGAGGAAGTGTCGGGCCAGCGTCGGGATGTCTTCACGACGGTCCGACATACGCGGGATGTGGATGCGGATCACGTTGAGGCGGTGGAACAAGTCTTCGCGGAACTTGCCCGCGTGCACCAGAGTTTCCAGGTTCTGGTGGGTCGCCGCGATGATGCGCACGTCGACCTTGACCGGCGTGTGGCCGCCCACGCGATAGAACTCGCCGTCTGCCAGCACCCGCAACAGGCGAGTCTGGGTGTCGGCCGGCATATCGCCGATTTCATCGAGGAACAAGGTGCCGCCGTCGGCCTGTTCAAAACGCCCGCGCCGCAGGTTGGCGGCGCCGGTGAATGCGCCTTTCTCATGGCCGAACAGTTCGGATTCCATCAGGTCTTTCGGAATCGCCGCCATGTTCAGCGCGATAAACGGCGAGGCCGCCCGTGGGCTGTGACGGTGCAGCGCATGCGCTACCAACTCTTTACCCGTGCCCGACTCGCCGTTGATCAGCACGGTGATGTTGGAGTGGCTCAAGCGCCCGATGGCGCGAAACACTTCCTGCATCGCTGGCGCTTCGCCGATGATTTCCGGGGTGCGGGTCAGGGCCGGTGGGGCTTCCTGGCTTTGTTGTTCCTGGGCGTGCTGGTTGGCACGTTTGACCAGCGCTACCGCCTCGTCCACATCGAACGGCTTGGGCAGGTATTCAAACGCACCACCTTGGTAGGACGCGACAGCGCTGTCCAGGTCCGAGTGCGCAGTCATGATGATCACCGGCAGGCGCGGGTGCTGCTCGCGGATGCGTGCCAACAGGTCCAGGCCACTGGCGCCGGGCATGCGGATGTCGGAGATGATCACGTCCGGCTGCTGGCGAGCCAGGCGGCTCATCACGCCGTCGGCGCTGTCGAAGCTCTGGGTGGTCATGCCTTCCTGTTGCAAGGCTTTCTCGAGGACCCAGCGGATAGAACGGTCGTCATCGACGATCCAGACAGTTTCACTACGGCTCATGTCGATGGGGCTCCTTGTTCCAGAGGCAGAAAGATCGAGAACGTGGTGTGGCCAGGATGGCTCTCACATTCGATCAGTCCCTGGTGCTGGCTGATGATGTTCTGGGTAATGGCCAGGCCCAGCCCGGTACCGTCCGGGCGGCCGCTGACCATGGGAAAGAAAATGGTTTCCTGGAGTTCCGCAGGAATGCCGGGGCCGTTGTCGATGATCTCGACCTTGGTCACCAGGCGATGGCGCACGTGGCCGATGGTGAACTGGCGCAGGGCACGGGTGCGCAGGCTGATGCGGCCTAGGCGCAGCTCGTTTTGGCTGCTGATGGCCTGCATGGCGTTGCGCACAATATTGAGCACCGCCTGGATCATCTGCTCGCGGTCGATTAATACGTCGGGAATGCTTGGGTCATAGTCGCGCACCAAGGTGATGCAGCCTTGGCTTTCGGCCTCGACCAGCTGGCAGACGCGCTCCAGCACCTCATGCACGTTGGTCATCGCCAGCGATGGCAGCTTGTTGGAGCCGAGCATACGGTCCACCAGGTTACGCAGGCGATCGGCCTCTTCGATGATGACGTTGGTGTAGTCCTTGAGGTTCTCGTCGGGTAGCTCGCGGGCCAGCAGTTGCGCCGCGCCACGGATACCGCCCAGGGGGTTCTTGATCTCGTGGGCCAGGCCGCGCACCAACATCTTGCTGGTCTCCTGCTTGGACAACTGCGCTTCTTCTTTGGTGATGCGCAGCAGGCGGTCGCGGGGGTGCACTTCAAGCAGCAGCAGGGTGGCGCCGTTGCTCAGGATCGGGGTCACAGCGTAATCGACGGTCAGCGTCTGGCCGGTGAGGGCGGTGAGCATCGCTTCGCGCTTGGTGAATGGATGTGCTTGCTCCACTGCCTGGCGCAACGAGCTCAGGGCTTCGGCCGACTCGGTGAACAATTCGCTGATGAACTGCCCATGGCTGCGCTGGCCGCTGATGGCCAGGAGCATCTCCGCCGCCGGGTTCATGTACTCAAGACGCAAATCGTCATTGAGCAGGATGGTCGCGGTGGTCAGGTTGTCGAGTAACAAACGGTGCAGTGCATCGCTGATGGTCATCAGGACCTCTTTTGGAGCAAGGCGCGGGCTTCGGGCACACGCTGATACAAGGAAAATGCAAAAACCAAACCAAGGCTCCGAAAAGAAGCGCGAAAGCCCTGAAATGGGGGTTTAAGGCGCAAAACTGTGGCGTTCTGCCAGCTTGCTCGGGAAGTTTCGAACCAAAATGGGTTGGCTAGGTGGGAAGGGTGCAGGCCGTCGCACCAATATAGTGCGTTTCTTCGAGCTTTGTTCAGGAAGTGTTGAGGTTGATCTTTTTTGGCGCTGGCTTGTGAGCGATCAACCTCTTGTGGGTGGGGGTAGGTCAGTGCGGGTGGGACAGCGCCATGCCCGGCTCGCCTGCATAGAACACCAGCAGCTCAACCGGAGCGTCGCCCGTCGTGCCTCGGTGCACCGTACCTACCATCTCGGCAAGGGTTTGTCCCTGTTTCAGCGTGCGCTTGAGTCCGCCTTCGCGGGTTTCAACAGTCAGCTCTCCCGAGACGATGTACGCGGCATTCGGCATCGGATGGCTATGCCAAGGCAGCTGCGTGTTCGCTGGAATCTTGAGCTTGAGCAGCGTGAGCTCCGGTGCGCCTGCGGGGTACGCGTTGTAAGGCGTACCGTCCCATGATTCGCGGCTTTGGAGCAGGATTTCCCGTTCGATTTGTGGAGTGTTTTTCATTTGGCTGCTGCAACCGAGTGCAGACAGGCAGGCCGCTGTTGCAATCAAGTATTTGAGGGTGTTCATGGTTCCGTCCACTTAGGTGAGTGGCCTGCAAGGCTATGTGTACCGAAGTGGGTGGGGATGTCGGGCGGTGCCTAAAAAGAAGTAGGAAGCACGCTTAAAAGCTGGGCAAAAAAAAGACCTCCCGAAGGAGGTCTTTTTCATCACGCCACGTTAAACAGCGCTACCGGATCAGCAGCTGTAGTACAGCTCGTATTCCAGTGGGTGTACGAAGGTACGAACCTTGATTTCTTCTTCGCTTTTCAGGCCGATGTAAGCGTCGATGAAGTCGTCGCTGAACACGCCGCCTTTGGTCAGGAACGCACGGCCCTTGTCCAGTTCTTCCAGGGCTTCTTTCAGGCTGCCGCAGACTTGTGGGATCTCTTTGGCCTCTTCAGGCGGCAGGTCGTACAAGTTTTTGTCGGCGGCATCGCCTGGGTGGATCTTGTTCTGGATACCGTCCAGGCCAGCCATTACCAAGGCAGCGAAGGCCAGGTACGGGTTGGCTGCTGGATCCGGGAAGCGAGCTTCGATACGGCGAGCGCGCGGGCTGGACACGTAAGGAATACGGATCGAGGCGGAACGGTTGCGAGCCGAGTAGGCCAGCATTACCGGAGCTTCGAAACCTGGGACCAGACGCTTGTAGGAGTTGGTCGACGGGTTGGTGAAGCCGTTCAGGGCCTTACCGTGCTTGATGATACCGCCGATGAAGTACAGGGCAGTGTCGGACAGGCCGGCATAACCTTCGCCAGCGAAGGTGTTCTTGCCATCTTTAGCGATGGACAGGTGAACGTGCATACCCGAACCGTTATCGCCGTACAGAGGCTTAGGCATGAAGGTAGCGGTACGGCCGTAGGCAACGGCAGTGTTGTGTACGCAGTACTTCAGGGTTTGAACTTCGTCAGCCTTGGCAACCAAGGTGTTGAATTTCACACCGATTTCGTTCTGACCGGCAGTGGCCACTTCGTGGTGGTGCACTTCGATGACCAGGCCCATGTCTTCCATGGCGTTGCACATGGAGGTACGGATTTCGTGGTCGTGGTCGAACGGCGGAACTGGGAAGTAACCACCTTTGATGCCTGGACGGTGGCCATGGTTGCCGCCTTCCACGTCCTGGTCGGACATCCACGAACCTTGTTCGGAGTAGATCTTGAACATGGAACCGGAGATATCGGACTTGAACTTCACTTGGTCAAAGATGAAGAACTCAGGCTCTGGACCTACGAATACGGTGTCACCGATACCGGTGGACTTGAGGTATTCCTCGGCACGCTTGGCGATCGCACGTGGGTCGCGGTCGTAGCCTTGCATGGTCGAAGGCTCGATCACGTCGCAAACCAGGATCAGGGTTGGCTCTTCGGTGAACGGGTCCAGTACGGCAGTGCTGTCGTCCGGCATCAGGATCATGTCGGAGGCTTCAATGCCTTTCCAGCCAGCGATGGAGGAGCCGTCGAACATTTTGCCTTCTTCGAAGAAAGCATCATCCAGCGCGTCGCGAGCCGGCATGGTCACGTGGTGCTGAGTGCCTTTGGTGTCCGTGAAGCGCAGATCAATCCATTTAACGTCATGATCTTTGATGAGTTGAACCGACTTCGACATAGTGTCCTCCGGGTGGCTTCGGGCTGGGGTAGTGGAGTTAGCCCTTAGAATGTGGGTGATGCCGGCGCGGATACTCCGCCATGGCAACCTGCCTCACAAGAGAGCAAATTGCATGCCAGTGCGCCAACATGGGTTTTTTGGTCCAAAAACGCCCCTATAAAGGTGCAATGCGACAAAAGCCCGAAAATAGCGCACCGCAATGTGGCGATGTCGTGCGCAAATGCACCGGTTTAGTGCGATGGCGGTCAGATGCATATTAACTGGTTAAACCTTGAGCGATTTCCGCTATAATCCGCGCCCCCCTTTTTCAGCAGGCCCGGCGCGCGCTGTTTCCATGAAATTAATCGTTAAAGTCTTCCCCGAGATCACCATCAAGAGCCGACCGGTACGGACGCGTTTCATCCGTCAATTGGCCAAGAACATCCGTGCCGTGCTCCGAGACCTGGACCCGGCTGTGGTGGTGAACGGCGTGTGGGACAACCTCGAGCTGGAAACCCGCATTACCGACGCCAAAGCCTTGAAGGACATGACCGAGCGCCTGAGCTGCATGCCGGGTATCGCGCATTTCCTGCAGGTAGACGAGTACCCGCTGGGCGACTTCGACGACATCACCGAAAAGTGCAAACAGCACTACGGCAGCGAACTCGAAGGCAAGATCTTTTCGGTGCGCTGCAAGCGTGCCGGCAAGCACACGTTCAGCTCCATGGATGTAGAGAAATACGTCGGCAGCAAGCTGCGTCGCGAGTGCGGCGCCGCTGGAATTTCCCTGAAAGCGCCGCAAATTGAAGTGCGCATGGAAATTCGCGACCAACGGTTGTTTGTGATCCACAGCCAGCACAACAGCATCGGCGGCTACCCGCTGGGCGCCCTGGAACAGACCCTGGTCCTGATGTCTGGCGGTTTCGATTCCACGGTGGCGGCCTACCAGATCATGCGTCGCGGCCTGATGAGCCATTTCTGCTTCTTTAACCTGGGCGGGCGTGCACACGAATTGGGCGTGATGGAAGTTGCGCACTTTATCTGGAAGAAGTACGGCAGCTCCCAGCGCGTGCTATTTGTAAGCGTGCCGTTCGAAGAAGTGCTGGGAGAAATTCTCGGCAAAGTCGATAACAGTCATATGGGCGTAGTATTGAAGCGTATGATGTTGCGCGCTGCGTCCCGGATCGCCGATCAGTTGCAGATCGACGCCCTGGTGACCGGTGAAGCAATCTCCCAGGTGTCCAGTCAAACGCTGCCGAACCTGTCGCTGATCGATTGCGTCACCGAGAAGTTGGTACTGCGCCCGCTGATCGCCAGCCACAAGCAAGACATCATCGACCTGGCCGAAGAAATCGGCACGGCGGATTTTGCCAAGCACATGCCTGAATATTGCGGGGTCATCTCGGTGAACCCCAAGACCCACGCCAAGCGCAACCGCGTGGAGTATGAAGAACAACAGTTCGACATGGCGATTCTGGAGCGTGCGCTCGAGAACGCCAAACTGGTGCCAATCGATCGCGTGATCGACGAATTGGGCCAGGATGTGAAGATCGAAGAAGTCAGCGAAGCCCTGGCTGGCCAGATCGTCATCGACATCCGTCACCCGGATGCCGCTGAAGATGAGCCGCTGGAAATCGCTGGCATCGACGTGCAAACGCTGCCGTTCTACGCACTGAACGCGCGTTTCAAGGAACTGGATAACAGCCGTCAGTACCTGCTGTATTGCGACAAAGGCGTGATGAGTCGCCTGCATGCCCACCATTTGCTCAGTGAGGGGCATGCCAATGTGCGCGTTTATCGACCGAGCTAAGAGCCCGGGGCTGTTTGCCTGTGGCCTGCGTCACCGGCCCCCCGACTCTGCCGTCAAGCTGTAACGGCAAGGCCTGACTCTACTGTTAATCGCTGCCACGACCTGTCAGCACACCGAATCCTCTGATCGAGATACACAAGTGATCGAAAATCTACGTAACATCGCCATCATTGCTCACGTTGACCACGGTAAAACCACCCTGGTAGACAAACTCCTGCGTCAATCCGGCACCCTGGAGCGCAACGAGCTCAACGACGAGCGCGTGATGGACTCCAACGACCAGGAAAAAGAGCGCGGTATTACCATCCTGGCAAAAAACACCGCTATCAACTGGAACGGCTACCACATCAACATCGTGGACACCCCGGGCCACGCCGACTTCGGCGGCGAAGTAGAACGCGTAATGTCGATGGTTGACTCCGTTCTGCTGCTGGTTGATGCCCAAGACGGCCCTATGCCGCAAACCCGTTTCGTGACCAAGAAGGCTTTCGAAGCCGGCCTGCGTCCGATCGTGTGCATCAACAAGGTTGACCGTCCAGGCGCGCGTCCGGACTGGGTTCTGGACCAGATCTTCGACCTGTTCGACAACCTGGGTGCCACCGAAGAACAGCTGGACTTCAAAGTCGTCTACGCCTCGGCCCTGAACGGTATTGCTGGTCTTGACCACACCGACATGGCTGAAGACATGACCCCGCTGTACCAGTCGATCGTCGACAACGTACCAGCACCGGCTGTTGACCGTGACGGCGCGTTCCAGATGCAAATCTCCGCACTGGACTACAACAGCTTCCTGGGTGTTATCGGCGTTGGCCGTATCGCTCGTGGTCGCGTCAAGCCGAACACCCCGGTTGTCGCTATCGGCGCCGACGGCAAGAAGCGTAACGGTCGTATCCTGAAGCTGATGGGTCACCACGGTCTGCACCGCATCGACGTTGAAGAAGCGGCTGCTGGCGACATCGTGTGCATCAGCGGTATGGACTCGCTGTTCATCTCCGACACCCTGTGCCACCCGGACACCGTCGAGGCGATGAAGCCTCTGACCGTTGACGAGCCAACCGTTTCCATGACCTTCCAGGTAAACGACTCGCCTTTCTGCGGTAAAGAAGGCAAGTTCGTGACTTCCCGTAACATCAAGGAACGTCTGGACAAAGAGCTGCTGTACAACGTTGCTCTGCGCGTTGAAGAAGGCGACTCGGCTGACAAGTTCAAGGTTTCCGGCCGTGGTGAGCTGCACCTCTCGGTACTGATCGAAACCATGCGTCGCGAAGGCTTCGAAATGGGCGTTGGTCGTCCAGAAGTGATCATCCGTCAGGTTGACGGCGTGAAGCAGGAACCGTTCGAAAACGTCACCATCGACACCCCGGAAGAATCCCAGGGCAAGGTGATGGAAGAAATGGGTCTGCGTAAAGGCGACCTGACCAACATGGTGCCGGATGGCAAAGGCCGTGTGCGTCTGGAATACAACATCCCTGCTCGTGGCCTGATTGGTTTCCGTAACCAGTTCCTGACCCTGACCAACGGTGCTGGCATCCTGACCTCGATCTTCGATCGCTACGACACCATGAAGTCCGGCGACATGTCCGGCCGTCAGAACGGTGTTCTGGTATCGGTAGAAACCGGCAAGGCACTGACCTACTCCCTGGAAACCCTCCAGGCGCGTGGCAAGCTGTTCGTTGAACACGGCCAAGAGATCTACAACGGTCAGATCGTTGGTCTGAACAGCCGTGACAACGACATGGGCGTCAACCCAACCAAAGGCAAGAAGCTCGACAACATGCGTGCTTCGGGCAAAGACGAAACCATCGCTCTGGTTCCACCCGTGAAGTTCACGCTGGAACAAGCCCTGGAATTCATCCAGGACGACGAGCTGTGCGAAGTGACGCCTAAGTCGATCCGCCTGCGTAAAAAGATCCTGGACGAAGGCGAGCGTACCCGCGCTGCCAAGAAAGCCAAGAACTGAGTTAACTCAGGCTGAATGAAAAACGCCCCCGGTCGAAAGGCCGGGGGCGTTTTTTTGTGCCTGCAAAATATGTGGTGACAGTGCCGGCCCCTTCGCGAGCAAGCCCGCTCCCACATTCGACCGAGTTCCAACTGTGGAATGCGTTCAACTGTGGGAGCGGGCTTGCTCGCGAAAGCGGTAGTCCAGGCAATAAAAAACGTGGATCAGAACTTATCGAGTGTCTTGAACTTGGTCTCGCGCACCACTTCTTTGGGCTTATACGCGCAATACCCCGGCCGCGGCCCGATCTTCGGGTGGTTACGGCAAGTATCCGGACGCTTGTCATAAATAGTGCAGAAGCGCGTCTTACGATCCAGGAACAGGCAATCGTTGTTGCTCATGCGCTGAAGGGTAAAGATCTCGGACTTGGAATTGAAACGCTCAACGATGCCTTCTTTCTGCAACCGCTTGGCGATGTTCTTCGCCGGGTCGCCCAGCTCGAATTCATCGACCAGGCCAATGCGGATCAGGTCCTTGACCTTCACTTCGACCGGCAGCGTGCAGCAGCTGGACACACAGCCACCGCACATGTGGGCAGAGTATTTCTGCCAGGTCTCTAGACGGTCGAGTTCCGCGGCGGCGATCAATTGAGGCTTCATCTGGGTTCCAAAAGGTGGGGCTGTATCCGGGCGCGCGATCATACCGGGATTGGTGATTTTTTGAACAATATTTTGCGGTTTTCGGCCAGAAGGCGCCTCGCGGCCAAAAGCAGGCACGGCCAATGCATCAAAACCCCGCAAAGGTAAATGCGTTAAAAAAGTGCCGAACCAGAGCGGTCACCGTTTGTCAGACCGTCTAGGCTCTAGCAACTCCTTCTATCTCGCCCGAGGTCGCATTTGATGTCTCAGGAACCACTTGCACGAGAAGCAGAGGTAGCCGCATTTCGCGATGCCGTCTTGACCAAACTCACCTACGCGGTGGGCAAGGACCCGGATCACGCCTTCGACCACGACTGGTTCGAAGCCATTGCCCTGGCCGCCCGCGACCAGATGGTCGATCACTGGATGGACCACACGCGGCGCATTTACCGCAAGGGCCAGAAGCGGGTGTATTACCTTTCGCTGGAATTTTTGATCGGGCGTTTGCTCTACGACAGCCTGAGCAACCTCGGCGTGTTGGAAATCGCCCGCGAAGCCCTGGCAGAGTTGGGTGTAGACCTTGAACGCATCCGCCTGCTGGAGCCCGACGCGGCGCTGGGCAACGGTGGCCTGGGCCGCCTGGCGGCGTGCTTTATGGAAAGCATGTCGACCTTGGGCATTGCCGGCCACGGTTATGGCATTCGCTATGAACACGGCTTGTTCCGCCAGGCGATTGTCGATGGCTGGCAACAGGAGCAGACCGAGCACTGGCTGGATTTCGGCAACCCTTGGGAGTTCGAGCGGCCCGAGGTGGTGTACCCCATCGGCTTTGGCGGCAGCGTCGAGACCAAACCCGACGACTCCGGCAAGCTGATCCAAGTGTGGACCCCCAACGAAACCGTGCGCGCCATTGCCTACGACACCCCGGTGGTCGGCTGGCGCGGTGCCAGCGTCAACACCCTGCGCCTATGGCGTGCCCGCGCCGTGGAAGACCTGCACCTGGAACGCTTCAACGCCGGTGACCACTTGGGCGCCGTCGCCGAAGTGGCCCGCGCCGAAAGCATCTCCCGGGTGCTTTACCCGGCCGATAGCACCGAAGCAGGGCAGGAACTGCGCCTGCGCCAGGAATATTTCTTTGTCGCCGCGTCCTTGCAAGACCTGATACGGCGCCACAAAAACATGCACGGCTCGGTGCTCAGCCTCGGCGAGCACGCCGCAATCCAGCTCAACGACACCCACCCGTCCATCGCCGTGGCCGAGTTGATGCGCCAGTTAGTGGACTTGCATGACATCGCCTGGGATGCGGCCTGGCAGGTCACCGTTGAAACCCTGTCCTACACCAACCACACCCTGTTGCCTGAAGCATTGGAAACCTGGCCCGTAGGCCTGATGGAACGCATGCTGCCCCGGCACATGCAGATCATCTACCTGATCAACGCCCAGCACATCGACTCGCTGCGGGCCAAAGGCATCCACGATTTCGACGTGCTGCGCGCCGTCTCGCTGATCGAAGAAGACAACGGCCGCCGCGTGCGCATGGGCAACCTGGCGTTCCTCGGTTCCCACAGCGTCAACGGTGTATCCGGTTTGCATACCCAATTGATGCGCAGCACGGTGTTCTCCGAACTGCACAAGCTCTACCCGGAGCGCATCAACAACAAAACCAACGGCATCACCTTCCGCCGCTGGCTGTACCAGGCCAACCCCAAGCTTACCGACATGCTGGTGGAAGCCCTGGGGCCGGACATCCTCGATAAGCCCGAGCAACGTTTGGTGGAACTGGAGCCCTTCGCCGAGAAGCAGGCCTTTCGCAAAGCCTTCTCCGAGCAACGCCTGCACAGTAAGCGTGCACTGGCAGAAATCATCCATGAGCGCCTGGGCATTTCGGTGAACCCGGCGGCGATGTTCGACGTGCAGGTCAAGCGTATCCACGAGTACAAGCGCCAGTTGCTCAACCTGCTGCACACCGTGGCGCTGTACCAGGCGATCCGTGCCGAGCCGGGCACTGATTG
Source organism: Pseudomonas sp. 18175 (assembly GCF_050432925.1). NCBI lineage: Bacteria > Pseudomonadati > Pseudomonadota > Gammaproteobacteria > Pseudomonadales > Pseudomonadaceae > Pseudomonas > Pseudomonas sp. 18175. Next base: position 50,846 of record NZ_JBKFTO010000029.1, read on the forward strand.
GGTGCCGCGGGTGAAGATCTTCTCGGGCAAGGCGGCGGCCAGCTATCACCAGGCCAAGTTGATCATCAAACTGACCAACGACATCGCCCGCACCGTCAACAACGACCCGACCGTACGCGGTTTGCTTAAGGTGGTGTTCCTGCCCAACTACAACGTGAGTCTGGCGGAAAGCATCATCCCGGCGGCGGACTTGTCGGAGCAGATTTCCACCGCTGGCTTCGAAGCCTCGGGCACCAGCAACATGAAGTTCGGCCTCAACGGCGCGCTGACTATCGGGACTATGGACGGCGCCAACGTCGAAATGCATGAGCGCGTGGGCGCCGAGCATATGTTTATCTTCGGCCTCAGCGCCCAGCAGGTGGAAGCGCGCAAGCATGCCGGGGAGTTCAATGCCGGGCCTGACATCGCCGCCTCCCATCGCCTCAATGATGTGTTGCAAGCGATCCGTGGCGGGGTGTTCTCGCCGGATGATCCAGGCCGCTATGTGGGGCTGATCGACGGGCTGATCGACTACGACCGCTTCCTGGTGTGTGCCGACTTCGATTCCTACTGGGATGCCCAGGCGGCGGTCGAGAAACATTGGCATGACTCCAAGGCGTGGTGGCGTTCGGCGGTGCTGAATACGGCGCGGATGGGGTGGTTTAGTTCGGACCGGACCATCCGTGAATACGCTACGGAGATCTGGAAAGCCCTCGACTGAGCACCGCAATACCCAATGTGGAAGGGGGGCTTGCTGTGGCGAGGGAGCTTGCTCCCGTTCGGCTGCGTAGCGGCCGCCGGCTTTTAGGGGCGCTTCGCACCCCAGCGGGAGCAAGCTCCCTCGCCACAAAAGCCCCCTCCCACATTAGCCCTGCGTCGATATACTAGGCCCCGGTTTGCCCAGGGAATATCGACCATGCAATGGATTTTCATGCTGATTGGCCTCGCGCTCGGCTGGACGCTCGACGAGTCGTTCAGCGATGCGGGCATCGGTGCGCTATTGGGGCTCGGCATCGGCCAGGCGATTCGCCTGGCGCAGCTGTCGGCTCAGGCGGACAAGCAAGCACGTCAGTTGGAAACCACGCAGAAGGCGTTGATTGCCTTGGGTGATCGCTTGCGGCAGTTGGAAGTGCCGGCGCCCACAAGCAGTGTCATTGCCCAATCCCCTATTCCCGAACCAACCCCTGTCGCCAAGTCACCCGATCTCGTCTGGGAGCTGCCTGCCGATTTGGCGCCCGTGGCCATGGTCGCCGAGCCGAGCCAGCCACTGCCCGATAATGTCTGGACGCCAACGCCACCGCCTAAAGAACCCCCTGTCCCCCGTGGCCCCAATCTGATCGAGCGCGCCGTCGGCGCTGCGCGCAATTGGCTGCTGGGCGGCAATACCGTGCTGCGTGTGGGGGTGGTGCTGTTGTTCCTGGGCTTGGCGTTCCTGCTGCGCTACGCCACCGAAGGCATGGTGGTGCCCATTGAATTGCGTTATGCCGGAGTGGCGGCGGCTGCCATTGGCCTGCTGGGCCTGGGCTGGTGGTTGCGGCAGCGTAACGGCAGCTACGGCTTGATACTGCAAGGCGCAGGCATTGCGGTGTTGTACCTCACGGTGTTTGCGGCGATGCGTTTGCATCCGCTGATTGATCCGGGCGCCGCCATGGGGTTGCTGGTGGCCGTCACGCTGTTCTCCGCGATCCTGGCGGTTACCCAGGATTCATTGGGGCTGGCCTGTGCGGCGGCGCTGGGTGGTTTTGCGGCGCCGATCCTGGTGTCCACTGGCGCGGGCAGCCATGTGGCGCTGTTCAGCTACTTCGCGTTGCTCAACGCCGGCATCCTTGCGATTGCCTGGTTCAAGGCCTGGCGCCCGTTGAACGTGATCGGTTTTGTCGGCACGTTTGGTATTGGTTTCGCCTGGGGCATGCGTGCCTACGCGCCGGAACTGCTGTGGAGTACTGAGCCTTTCCTGATTCTGTTCTTCGTGATGTACCTGGCCATCGGCCTGTTGTACGCCCGCCGCAAACTGCTGGAGGCGGGTGAGGGCGACAGCCTGGGGGCGCAACTGCGCAAGGGCGATTACGTTGATGGAACCCTGCTGTTCGGCCCACCGGTGGTGGGCTTTGGCTTGCAGTTTGCGCTGGTGCAGCACCTGGAATTCGGCGCTGCGTTCAGTGCGCTGGGCCTTGGCATTGTTTATATGGCCCTGGCGCGGCTGCTCAGCGGTGGGCGCGCGTCCTTGCTGGGGGAAACCTGCCTGGCCCTGGGTGTGATTTTCGCCAGTCTGGCGGTTCCCCTGGGGCTGGATGCGCGCTGGACTGCCGCGGCCTGGGCCGTCGAAGGGGCGGGGATTTTCTGGCTGGGCATGCGCCAGCAGCGAACAGTCGCGCGGGCGTTCGCCCTGTTGCTTCAATTGGGTTCACTGCTCGCCTTCCTCAGCGAATTACACAGTGGTCAGGACACCTTGCTCGCAGGCTCGCCGTTGGGCGCCTTGTTGCTAGGCGCGGCCCTGCTGTTCAGCTTTTATCAACTTCACAACGCCGCGCCGGAATACACCGGTCGCTGGGAACGCCTGGGTGCGCCATGGCTCGCCGCCCTCGGCCTGGGTTGCGTTTACCTGCTGGCGCCGCTGTTGTTTTCGACCCAAGGCACTCTCATCAGTTGGGCAACGGCTGGCCTGGCGACGCTGTGGGCAGGCCAGCGCATCGGTTCGTCCGCCGTGGTGCGCTGCGGCATCGCCGTGCAAGTGCTGGCTGGCGCGCTGTTTGCGCTCGACCCTGTGAATAACGCGTGGACACCGCTGATCATCGCCTTGGCAGCGATGACCGGCGCCTGGCGCTTGCCTCGTGGCCGCTTGTCCGAAGGGTTGTTGGCGTGGGGCGTGGCGTGGTGGGCGCTGGCGGTGATCATTGAAGTGTGGCGCTCAGTCCCTGCGGCATTGCACGTGCCGTTGTTGCTGCTGGCGGCGGCGCTGAGCGCGATGATTTGGGCGGCGCTGGCGTTACGTTTGCGCTGGGCGGCGTTGGGCGTTGCCAGTACCTTGCTGATGCCCGCCGCGGGTTTGGTGGTGTTGGGCGCGTGGAGCGCGTACTACCACCCGGCCGCGCAGTTCGGTTGGCTGGCTTGGCTGGTGGTTTTCAGCGTGCATTTCATCTCGCTGCGACGGTTGGCGGCGTGGGTGCCGCAAGCCGTATTGAGCGTTGCCCACGTAGTGGGCTGCTGGATGCTGATCGGTGTGCTGGCGTTGGAGCTGCGTTACGGCCTGCTCATTTTGTCGAGCGAATACAACGCCTGGCGCTGGTTGGGTTGGGCGATCCTGCCAAGCCTGTACCTGGTGCTGGCCGCTGCGCCGCGCAGTTGGCCGTGGCCCGTGTCGGCGTATGCCAGGGAATACCGCGTACTCGCCGCCTTGCCGTTGGCTGCACTGATGCTTGGCTGGTTCTGGCTCGCCAATACCCTCAGTGATGGCGTCGCCGAGCCGCTGCCCTATGTGCCGCTGCTCAATCCGCTGGACTTGGGATTATTGTTCGCGCTGCTGGGTGTGTACCTGTGGTCACGCAGCGTCGCGCCCCAGCGCGAACAGATTGCCCAAGGTGTGGCTGGCTTCTCGCTGTTTGCGTTCTTCACGGCCTTGGTCATGCGCACCGCCCACCATTGGGGCGGCGTACCGTTCCAGCTGGATACGTTGCTCGAATCGATGTTGGTGCAAGCCGGTCTGTCGATCGTATGGACCTTGATTGCCCTGGGCCTGATGATCGGCGGCCACCTGCGCCATCGTCGCGAAGTGTGGCTGATCGGCGCCGCGCTGATTGCGGTGGTCGTGGCCAAGCTGTTTTTTGTCGAATTGAGCAACCGTGGCGGGCTGGCGCGGATCGTGTCGTTTATCGGCGTGGGCGGGTTGTTACTGGTGGTGGGCTACTTTGCCCCGCTGCCGCCCAAACGTGTTGAAACTGAGGGAGCAGCGTCTTGATGGGCAAGCTGAGTCTGGGTGGGTTGGCGTTAGGGATGCTGTGTTCAGCGGCGTTTGCGCAAGAGGGCCCGGCTGACTTTGCCACCCAAGTGCCGCTGGCCGTGAGTGGTAATGGCCCTTGGTATCGCCTGGAGCTGCCATTGGCGGTGCAGTTGAATGCTCGCCAGGCCGATCTCAGTGATGTGCGCGTGTTCAACGCGGCGGGTGAGCCCCAGGCCTATGCGCTGTCGCGTCAACCTTCGCAGCGCACCGAAAGCCGTAATGTCACCGATGTGAAGTGGTTCCCGCTGTACGCTGCTGACATCCATGAAGCCTTGCCGGGGGTGGTGATGAAGTCCACCACCGAAGGCACCTTGCTGGAGATCCGTCCGTCCTCGGCCAAAAGCCAGCAGGTGCTGCGCGGTTGGGTGCTGGATGCCAGTGCAGTCAAGGCGCCGTTGCAGCAACTGACCCTGGACTGGAGCCATGAGCAGGACGGCTTCCAGCGTTTCAGCATTGAAGCCAGCGACGACTTGCAGCATTGGGAGGCCTGGGGCGATGGGCAAGTGGCGCGCCTGTCGTTTGCCGACGAGCGAGTCGAGCAGCATGACGTGAGCCTGCCGGGGCAATCGGCGCGCTATCTGCGCCTGGTGTGGCAGGGGCAGGCGGCGCCGCTGTTGACGTCGGCCAAGTTGGCGAGTGCGACCAGTACCGCTTTGCCGATGCCGCTGGTGTGGTCGCAGCCGCTGACGGGCGCGCGGCTCACGGCGGGGGAATACCGCTGGCAGTTGCCCACGGGGTTGAGTATCGAGCGCCTGCGTATCGAGTTGAAGCAGCCCAATACGTTGGCGCCGGTGACGTTGTCCGGTCGTCGGGACAGCAAGCAGGCTTGGCAACCGTTGGCCAATGGCCTGCTGTACCGCCTGAGCCAGAACGGCCAGGACGTGGTGCAGGATCAATTGCAGCTACCGGGCCGCGCTGTCAGCGAGCTCAAGTTGCAGGTGGACGAGCGCGGTGGTGGCTTGGGCGTTGAGGCGCCGGCCCTGCGGTTTGCCGTGCGCGCCACGCAACTGGTGTTCCTGGCGCGGGGCGAGCCGCCGTTTACGCTGGCAGTGGGCAATGCGTCGGCCAAGGCGGCGAGCTTGCCGCTGTCGACCCTGATTCCTGAGTACAGCCCCGAGCGCCTAAAGGCATTAGGGCAGGCCAGGGTGGACGGTGAAGTCGTGGTCACCTCACCTGCGGCCCCTGTGGAGGCCGGGCCGAACTGGAAAAAACTCGGGCTCTGGGCCGTGTTGTTGCTCGGCGTGGCAGCCTTGGGCGCCATGGCCTACAGTTTGCTGCGCAAGCCGCCGGTGGCACGTTAAATAAAGTCCATGAACTCTATTGGGTTTAAATCCTCTGATAGGAGGAAATACGCCCCGACTCGCGCTAAACTGCGCGGGTTTTTAAACCCCCCATTCTCCGGAGCCTTACATGTCCCGCGTTACCTTGAGTCGCTATTTGATCGAGCAGACCCGCAGCAACAACACGCCTGCTGATCTGCGCTTCCTTATCGAAGTGGTGGCGCGTGCTTGCAAGGAAATCAGCCACGCCGTGTCCAAAGGCGCATTGGGTGGTGTCCTGGGCAGCATGGGCACTGAAAACGTGCAGGGCGAAGTGCAGAAGAAACTCGACGTGATCTCCAACGAGATCCTGCTCGAAGCCAACGAATGGGGCGGCCACCTGGCCGGCATGGCGTCCGAAGAAATGGACAACGCCTACCAGATCCCGGGTAAATACCCGAAAGGCGCCTACCTGCTGGTGTTCGACCCACTGGACGGCTCGTCCAACATCGACATCAACGCGCCAGTCGGCACCATCTTCTCGGTACTGCGTTGCCCTAACGAATACCTGAGCCAGAACGAAGCCCTGAACGAAAAGGCCTTCTTGCAGCCAGGCACCGAGCAGGTTGCTGCCGGTTATGCGATCTACGGCCCACAGACCATGTTGGTACTGACCCTGGGCGACGGCGTCAAAGGCTTCACCCTGGACCGCGAAATGGGCAGCTTCGTGTTGACTCACGAAGACATCACCATTCCTGCGTCCACCCAGGAATTTGCGATCAACATGTCCAACCAGCGCCACTGGGAAGAGCCAGTGACCCGCTACGTCGGCGAGTTGATGGCCGGTGAAGAAGGCCCGTTGAAGAAAAACTTCAACATGCGTTGGGTGGCTGCGATGGTCGCCGATGTACATCGGATCCTGACCCGTGGTGGCCTGTTCATGTACCCACGTGACAGCCGCGAGCCCTCCAAGCCAGGCAAGCTGCGCTTGATGTACGAAGCCAACCCGATGTCCTTCCTGGTTGAGCAAGCCGGCGGTGCGTCCACCGACGGCCACCAGCGCATCCTCGACATCCAGCCTGAAGGCTTGCACCAGCGTGTGGCGGTGTTCCTGGGTTCGAAGGAAGAAGTTGAGCGTGTGACGGCCTATCACAAGAACTAATCCTTTGTGGCGAGGGAGCTTGCTCCCGCAGGGCTGCGTAGCGGCCCCAAAATCTTGGAAGCGCTGCGCACTCCAGCGGGAGCGAGCTCCCTCACCACAGAAGCATTCAAGGCTTTAAGTTTTGAATGAAAAGAAGCCCCGAAACGTTTCAGCGTTTTCGGGGCTTTTTTGTTTTTGCTCGTCGGGAACCAGACACCTTTTTTCCCTTCTAAGCTTCTGGCAGATACCCATGCTGCTTCGTCCCTCCAGGAGTTTTTCCATGTCGTTACGCCGTCTCGCTTTGCTGGCTTTTTGCGTGCTGTTGGCCGCTTGCAGCAAGGTCAACCAAGAAAACTACGCAAAATTGTCGGCTGGCATGGCCAAGGCCGAGGTGGAGTCGTTGCTGGGTAAGCCGACCGACTGTTCCGGCGCGCTGGGTATGTCCAGTTGCACCTGGGGCGATAAAACCAGCTTTATCAGCGTGCAGTATGCCGGTGACAAGGTTCTGATGTTTTCCGGGCAAGGCCTGAAGTAAACCGGGGCGCGAGCCTGCGGGAGAAGAAGAATGATGCGTTTTGTTTTGTTCCTTTGCGCCAGCCTGTTTTTGGCGGGCTGCGCCAGCCATTCTGGCGATGATCTGCAACCCAAGACTGCGAGCAACGTCAACCTCAAGCGTTACCAGGGCACCTGGTATGAGTTGGCTCGATTGCCGATGTACTTCCAACGCAACTGCGCCCAGTCCGAAGCCCGTTACACCCTGTTGCCTGACGGCGATATGTCGGTGTTCAACCGCTGCCTGACAACCGAATGGAAGTGGGAAGAAGCCAAGGGCACGGCCACGCCGCAAGTGCCGGGCAAGACCGACAAGCTTTGGGTGGAATTCAACAACTGGTTCACGTCGCTGTTGCCTGGCGTTGCCAAGGGCGATTACTGGGTGCTGTATGTCAGCGATGATTACAAGACCGCCATCGTCGGCAGCCCGAGCCGCCGCTATATGTGGATCTTGTCACGCACGCCGACCGTGAGTGCCGACACCCGCGAAGACCTGCTGAGCAGGGCGCGGCAGCAGGGGTATGACACCACGCGATTGATCTGGCGTACGTCGGACAAAGAGATGGCGAAGACTTCGCAATAAACCTGAATCAACGCAGATCAAAATGTGGGAGCGGGCTTGCTCGCGAAAGCGGAGTATCAGAACCAGATGAGCTGGCTGATCCACCGCATTCGCGAGCAAGCCCGCTCCCACAGTTTTTAACCGAGTAAGTCCTTCAGGACCTGGGTGAAGGCGCGATTACTTTCTTCCTCGCCGGCATGATGCCCATCCCGCACCACCCACTTCCCGTTCACCAACACATCCCGCACTTGCCGATCCCCGCCCGCGAACAGCCAACGATTCAGAATCCCATCCTCGGTCGCCGTTGCCAGGTACGGATCGCTACCATCCAGCACCAACCAATCCGCACGTTTACCCACTTCCAAGCGCCCGATCGGCTGCCCCAGCGCCTGGGTGCCGCCGTCCAGCGCAGCATCAAACAGGGTGCGCCCGACCATCGGTTGATCACTGCGATACAAGCGATTACGCCGCTGATCCCGCAGGCGCTGGCCATATTCCAGCCAACGCAATTCTTCCACCACGCTCAGTGACACATGGCTATCGGAGCCAATGCCCATGCGTCCGCCTTGAGCGAGGAAATCCACCGCCGGGAAAATTCCGTCGCCCAGGTTGGCCTCGGTGGTCAGGCACAAACCGGCAATCGCCCGGCTCTTGGCCATGCGCGTGACTTCATCCGCATCGGCGTGGGTGGCATGCACCAGGCACCAGCGCTCATCCACGTCAACGTTGTCGTACAGCCATTGCAGCGGGCGCTTGCCGCTCCAGGCCAGGCAGTCTTCGACTTCTTTTTGCTGCTCGGCGATGTGGATATGCACCGGGCACGCCTTGTCGCTGCCGGCCATTACGGCGTTGATTTGTTCGGGTGTGACAGCACGCAGGGAGTGGAAGCACAGGCCCAACTGCTGCGCAGGCTGTGCGGCGAGGATGGGTTTCAACTGTGTCTGCAGGTCCAGGTAGTGGTCCGTGCTGTTGATAAACCGCCGCTGGCCGTCATTCGGCGCCTGCCCGCCAAACCCGGAATGGGTATAGAGCACTGGCAGCAACGTCAGGCCGATCCCGCTGCTGGCGGCTGCCTGGCTGATCTGCCGCGACAACTCGGTGCGATCCCCATAGGGCTGACCGCTGACGTCGTGATGCACGTAGTGAAATTCCGCCACCGAGGTATAGCCCGCCTTGAGCATCTCGATATACAGCTGACGGGCGATGACCTGGAGTTGCTCCGGGTTGATCTTGCCGACCATGCGGTACATCAGGTCGCGCCAGGTCCAGAAACTGTCATTGGGGTTGCCGGCCACTTCGGCCAAACCGGCCATGGCGCGCTGGAATGCGTGGGAGTGCAGATTCGGCATGCCCGCTAAAACCGGGCCTCTGAGCCGTTCGGCACCCTCTGCACTGGCGTTGGCCGCAACCTGTGTCAGCAAGCCATGGGCGCTGACTTCAAGACGTACATTATTGGCCCATCCATTAGGCAGCAGTGCGCGTTCGGCAAAGAAGGCGGACATGATCAAGGCACCCCGGTCGTGTGTTTATTTGTATATACATATACAGACGTTTGCCTGCTCGGTAAACTCCGGCAATCTATGCATCTTTTCCCTCTGCAAGGATTCCCCGTGCCGACTCCGCCCGCCAACTCTTCGCTGGCTGCCCACATGGACGAAAGTCCGGCGCCCTTGTATGCCCGCGTCAAACAGATGATCAGCCAGCAGATCCTCAACGGCAACTGGCCACCCCATTACCGTGTGCCCTCCGAGAGCGAGTTGGTCAGCGAGCTGGGTTTCAGCCGCATGACCATCAACCGCGCCCTGCGTGAACTCACCGCCGAAGGGTTGCTGGTACGCATGCAAGGTGTCGGTACGTTCGTTGCCGAGCCCAAAAGCCAGTCGGCGCTGTTCGAAGTGCACAACATTGCCGATGAGATCGCCTCCCGCGGTCATCGGCATACGTGCCAGGTCATCACCCTGGGCGAAGAGGCTGCCGGTTCCGAGCGCGCCGTCGCCCTGGAAATGCGCGAAGGCGGGCGGGTGTTCCACTCGTTGATCGTGCATTTCGAAAACGACATCCCCGTGCAAATCGAAGACCGCTTCGTCAACGCCCTGGTCGCGCCGGAATACCTGCAACAGGATTTCACCCAACAGACCCCTTACGCCTATTTGAACCAGGTGGCACCGCTGACCGAAGGCGAACACGTAGTCGAGGCGATCCTTGCCGATGCTTCCGAGTGCGCACTGTTGCAGATCGAACCCACCGAGCCGTGCCTGTTGATTCGCCGTCGCACCTGGTCAGGTCGCCAACCGGTGACCGCCGCGCGGTTGATCCACCCCGGTTCCCGTCACAGCCTGGAAGGACGTTTCAGTAAATGAGTGCAGTGAACGTCTGGCGCGCCGCTGACTACGTACGCATGCCGTGGAAAAACGGCGGCGGCAGCACCGAAGAAATCACCCGTGACGCGGGCACTGGGCTGGAGGGTTTTGGCTGGCGCCTGTCGATTGCCGATATCGCCGAATCCGGCGGCTTCTCCACCTTTCCCGGCTACCAGCGCGTGATCACCGTGATCCAGGGTGCGGGCATGGTGTTGACGGTAGATGGCGAAGAGCAGCGCGGGCTGTTACCGCTGCAAGCGTTTGCGTTCAAGGGTGATAGCCAAGTCGAGTGCCGCCTGATCACCGGACCGATTCGCGATTTCAACCTGATCTATTCGCCAGCGCGCTATCACGCGCGGTTGCAGTGGATCGACGGTGAGCAGCGTTTTTTCAGTACGGCGCAGACAGTGTTGGTGTTTAGCGTGGCGGATGAAGTGAAGGTGTTGGGTGAGAAGCTTGGGCATCATGATTGCCTTCAAGTTGACGGTAACACTGGCCTGCTGGATATCTCCGTAGCTGGCCGCAGCTGTGTAATCGAACTGACCCAACGCGGTTAAAAAATGTGGGAGCGGGCTTGCTCGCGAATGCGGTGTATCAGTACCAAATGAGCTGGCTGACCCTCCGCATTCGCGAGCAAGCCCGCTCCCACATTTGTTTTGTGGTGTTCACAAGATCTGTTTCTAACCTCCGCACCACTTTGTTACCGAATGCCCCAGCGTGGCGCAAAACCCTGCTGGCGATACAAACATCCCCCGCGACAAACCTCTCCCGTAAGAAATTTCCTCAACCCTCGAAGGCTTAATTTCCAAGGCTCCCACACCTATTTCCAAAAAATCTCAACATAGCCCTCAGAAAGTTGGCCGCTAGATTGCATATGCTTGTATGTACAAGTAAAGATGTGTGCGTAAGAGTCCCTTCGCACCAATCAAGCATGCGCATCGATCGCTGAGGAGTTCTTGCTGTGACCAAGCCTACTAAATACCGTGATGTCGAAATTCGCGCCGCCCACGGTAACAAGCTCACTGCCAAAAGCTGGCTGACGGAAGCGCCGCTGCGCATGCTGATGAACAACCTCGACCCGCAAGTGGCCGAGAACCCGAAAGAACTGGTGGTGTACGGCGGCATTGGCCGTGCGGCGCGCAACTGGGAGTGCTACGACCAGATCGTCGAGAGCCTCACCCACCTGAATGACGACGAAACCCTGCTGGTTCAATCCGGCAAGCCGGTCGGCGTGTTCAAGACCCACAGCAACGCCCCTCGCGTACTGATCGCCAACTCCAACCTGGTACCGCACTGGGCCAGTTGGGAGCACTTCAACGAACTGGATGCCAAGGGCCTGGCCATGTACGGCCAGATGACCGCCGGCAGCTGGATCTACATCGGCAGCCAGGGCATCGTGCAGGGCACCTACGAAACCTTCGTCGAAGCCGGTCGCCAGCACTACAACAGCGACCTGACCGGCCGCTGGGTTCTCACCGCAGGCCTCGGCGGCATGGGCGGTGCGCAACCGTTGGCTGCCACCCTGGCCGGCGCCTGCTCGTTGAACATCGAGTGCCAGCAGGTCAGCATCGATTTCCGCCTCAACAGCCGCTATGTCGACGAGCAAGCCACCGACCTCGACGACGCCCTGGCGCGCATCGCCAAATACACCCAGGAAGGCAAGGCCATCTCCATCGCCCTGCTGGGCAACGCTGCCGAGATCCTGCCGGAACTGGTCAAGCGCGGCGTGCGCCCGGACATGGTCACCGACCAGACCAGCGCCCACGACCCCCTCAACGGCTACCTGCCCGCCGGCTGGACCTGGGACGAATACCGCGCCCGCGCCAAGACCGAACCGGCTGCGGTGATCAAGGCCGCCAAGCAGTCGATGGCCCTGCACGTCAAAGCCATGCTGGACTTCCAGAAGCAAGGCATCCCCACCTTCGACTACGGCAACAACATCCGCCAGATGGCCCAGGAAGAAGGCGTGGAAAACGCCTTCGATTTCCCGGGTTTCGTACCGGCCTACATCCGCCCGCTGTTCTGCCGTGGCATCGGCCCGTTTCGCTGGGCGGCGCTGTCCGGCGACCCGCAGGACATCTACAAGACCGACGCCAAAGTCAAAGCGCTTATCCCCGACGACGCCCACCTGCACAACTGGCTGGACATGGCCCGCGAGCGCATCAGCTTCCAGGGCCTGCCGGCACGTATCTGCTGGGTGGGTCTGGGCCAGCGCGCCAAGCTCGGCCTGGCGTTCAACGAAATGGTGCGCAGTGGCGAGCTGTCGGCGCCGGTCGTCATCGGCCGTGACCACCTCGACTCCGGCTCGGTAGCCAGCCCCAACCGCGAAACCGAAGCCATGCAGGATGGCTCCGACGCCGTGTCCGACTGGCCGCTGCTCAACGCCTTGCTCAACACCGCCAGCGGCGCGACCTGGGTGTCGCTGCACCACGGTGGCGGCGTGGGCATGGGCTTCTCCCAGCATTCGGGCATGGTGATCGTCTGCGACGGTACCGACGAAGCCGCCGAGCGTATTGCGCGTGTACTGCATAACGACCCGGCGACTGGGGTGATGCGTCATGCCGATGCCGGTTACCAGATCGCCATCGACTGCGCCAAAGAGCAGGGCCTCAATCTCCCGATGATCACAGGCTGATACCTCCACTGTAGGAGCGAGCTTGCTCGCGAAAAAGGTACATCCGACGCAGCTGTGCGCCTGAAATACCTTCGCGAGCAAGCTCGCTCCTACAGAAAAGATAAACCCGAACAATCCATCAGAGGTTGAACCGCCATGGCTGCAAATGACACCAACCCGTTGATCGAGAAACGTTCGATCGACTACATCCCGGAAGCGGAAAGACACGGTCGTCTGTTCAGCCAGTTCACCCTGTGGATGGGTGCCAACCTGCAGATCACCGCGATTGTCACCGGGGCGCTGGCCGTGGTGTTGGGCGGTGATGTGTTCTGGTCGTTGATTGGCCTGTTGGTCGGCCAACTGATCGGCGGCGGCGTGATGGCGTTGCATGCGGCGCAAGGCCCCAAGTTGGGCCTGCCGCAGATGATCTCCAGCCGGGTGCAGTTTGGTGTCTATGGCGCGGCAATTCCGATCGTGCTGGTGTGCTTGATGTACCTGGGGTTCACCGCCACCGGCACCGTACTGTCCGGGCAGGCGTTGGGGCAGTTGTTTGGGGTCAGTGACAGTGTCGGCATCCTGATTTTCGCCAGTGTCATCGTGCTGGTCACGGTGCTGGGCTACCGGGTGATCCACTTCATCGGGCGTGTTGCCAGCGTCATTGGGGTGGTTGCCTTTGTCTACCTGTTCAGCCGCTTGATGAGCCAGACCGATGTGGGCGCACTCTTGCAAATCCGCCACTTCAGCTGGAGCAGTTTCCTGCTGGCGGTGTCGCTCGCGGCCTCCTGGCAGATCGCCTTCGGCCCTTATGTGGCGGACTACTCACGTTACCTGCCGAGCAGCACATCGTCGGTGAAAACCTTTTTCGCCGCAGGCTTGGGCTCGGTGATTGGCGCCCAGGTGGCGATGATCCTCGGTGTGTTTGCCGCCGCCATGTCCAACGGGCAATTCGCCGGTCATGAAGTGGCCTACATCGTCGGCTTGAGCGGCACGGGGGCCACCGCGGCGCTGCTGTATTTCAGCATCGCGTTCGGAAAAGTCACCATTTCCACGCTCAATTCCTACGGCAGCTTCATGTGCATCGCCACCATCATCAGCGGCTTTCGTGGTCGGCTGGAGGTCACGCGTTTGCAACGCCTGGTGTTTGTACTGGTGATTGTCGGCACGGCGACGCTGATCGCGCTGCTCGGCCAGCACTCGTTCCTCAGTGCATTCAAGTCGTTCATCTTGTTCTTGCTGGCGTTCTTCACGCCCTGGAGCGCGATCAACCTGGTGGACTACTACTGCATCACCCGCGAGCGCTATGACGTGCCGGCGCTGGCCGACCCGAACGGTCGCTATGGCCGTTGGAACCTGCTGGGTATCAGCGTGTATGTCTTTGGCGTGCTGGTGCAGTTGCCGTTCATCTCCACCAAGTTCTACACCGGCCCGTTGGTGGCTGCGCTGGGTGATGTGGACATCTCCTGGATCATCGGTTTGGTGCTGCCCGCCGCCGTGTATTACCTGTGTGCGAAAAAATGGCACGCCAGCGTGCCCGATCAATTGATCCTGCCAACAGAGCAGGGCGCCGCACCCACAACAACCGGGCTGGTGGCACAAGCCTGATGGGACGTGGACAGGGCTGGATGCCTACTGACTGCCGTAATCCATTTCAAGATTGGGAGCGTCACAACAATGAAAATGCATAAAACCCTGTTGGCCACCTTGTTCTCTGCGAGCGTGCTGGCCTCGGCTGGCGCCCAGGCGGCCGGCTGGTGCGAGTCCGGCAAACCGGTGAAATTCGCGGGCCTGAACTGGGAGAGCGGCATGTTGCTCACCGACATCCTGCAAACCGTGCTGGAAAAAGGCTACGACTGCAAAACCGACAGCCTGCCGGGCAACTCCATCACCATGGAAAACGCCCTGAGCAGTAACGACATCCAGGTGTTTGCCGAAGAATGGGTCGGCCGCAGCGAAGTCTGGAACAAGGCCGAGAAGGCCGGCAAAGTCGTTGGCGTCGGCGCGCCGGTTGTCGGTGCCATCGAAGGCTGGTACGTGCCGCGCTACGTGATCGAAGGTGACGCCAAGCGCAAGCTGGAAGCCAAGGCGCCAGACCTGAAAAACATCGCCGACCTGGCCAAGTACGCTTCGGTCTTCAAGGACCAGGAAGAACCGTCCAAGGGCCGCTTCTACAACTGCCCGGCCGGCTGGACCTGCGAGCTGGACAACAGCGAAATGCTCAAAAGTTACGGCCTGGAAAATTCCTACACCAACTTCCGCCCAGGCACTGGCCCGGCGCTGGATGCGGCGGTGCTGTCGAGCTACAAGCGCGGCGAGCCGATCCTGTTCTACTACTGGTCGCCAACGCCGCTGATGGGCCAGGTCGACCTGGTGAAACTTGAAGAAAAACCCGGCGTGGATAAGAGCGTGAGTATCAAGGTCGGCCTGTCCAAGACCTTCCACGAGCAAGCCCCGGAACTGGTGGCCGTGCTGGAAAAGGTCAACCTGCCGATCGACCTGCTGAACCAAAATCTGGGCCGCATGGCCAAGGAACGCATTGAGTCGCCGAAACTGGCGAAAATTTTCCTCAAGGAACATCCTGAGGTCTGGCACGCCTGGGTGAGTGAAGACGCGGCCAAGAAAATCGACGCGGCCTTGTAGGTCAAGCGTGCCCGGCTACCCTGAGGGGGCGGCCGGGCGCCTGGCCACAACCCATTGGATCGAGAGCACGATATGTTTCCTGAGAGTTTTACGTTTTCCATCGCCGACTGGGTCAACGGTTGGGTGGACTCACTGGTCACCAACTACGGCGATGTGTTCCGGCACATCTCCGACACCCTGCTGTGGGCCATCGTCAACCTGGAAGGGCTGCTGCGCGCGGCGCCCTGGTGGTTGATGCTGGCCATCGTCGGTGGTGTTGCCTGGCACGCCACACGCAAGGTGCTGACCACGGCGGTGATCGTCGGCTTGCTGTTCCTGGTGGGCGCGGTTGGCCTGTGGGACAAGCTGATGCAAACGCTGGCCCTGATGATGGTCGCCACGGTGATCTCGGTGCTGATCGGCATCCCGCTGGGCATCCTCTCGGCGCGCAGCAACCGCCTACGTTCGGTGCTGATGCCGCTGCTGGACATCATGCAAACCATGCCCAGCTTCGTGTACCTGATCCCGGTTTTGATGCTGTTCGGCCTGGGCAAAGTCCCGGCGATTTTCGCCACGGTGATCTACGCCGCGCCGCCGCTGATTCGCCTCACCGACCTGGGTATTCGCCAGGTTGACGGCGAAGTCATGGAAGCCATCAACGCCTTCGGTGCCAACCGCTGGCAGCAACTGTTCGGCGTGCAATTGCCGCTGGCGCTGCCAAGCATCATGGCCGGTATCAACCAGACGACCATGATGGCCCTGTCGATGGTGGTCATCGCCTCGATGATCGGCGCCCGTGGCCTGGGTGAGGACGTGCTTGTCGGCATCCAGACCCTCAACGTCGGGCGCGGCCTTGAAGCCGGCTTGGCGATCGTGATTCTCGCAGTGGTCATCGACCGCATAACCCAGGCCTATGGTCGTCCACGGCATGAGGCGAGCAAATGACTACCGTCAGCAAAATCGAAGTTAAAAACGTCTTCAAGATCTTCGGCGCCCGCTCCAAGGACGCGCTGACGCTGATTGGCCAGGGCAAGACCAAGGACCAGGTGCTGGCCGAGACCGGCTGCGTGGTCGGCGTGAACGACCTGTCGTTGAGCATCGGCACGGGTGAGATCTTTGTGATCATGGGCCTGTCGGGTTCCGGCAAGTCCACCCTGGTGCGCCACTTCAACCGCCTGATCGATCCTACCAGTGGCGCGATCCTGGTGGACGGCGAAGACATCTTGCAACTGGACATGGAAGCCCTGCGTCAATTTCGTCGGCACAAGATCAGCATGGTGTTCCAGAGCTTCGGCCTGCTGCCCCACAAGAGCGTGCTCGACAACGTTGCCTACGGCCTGAAAGTGCGTGGCGAAAGCAAACAGGTCTGCGCCGAACGCGCCCTGCACTGGATCGAAACCGTGGGCCTCAAGGGCTACGAAAACAAATACCCGCACCAACTCTCCGGCGGCATGCGCCAGCGCGTCGGCCTGGCCCGTGCGTTGGCGGCCGACACCGACATCATCCTGATGGACGAAGCGTTCAGCGCCCTCGACCCGCTGATCCGCGCCGAAATGCAGGACCAGTTGCTGGAGCTGCAAAAGACCCTGCACAAGACCATCGTGTTCATCACCCACGACCTCGACGAGGCCGTGCGCATCGGTAACCGCATTGCGATTCTCAAAGACGGCAAGTTGATCCAGGTCGGCACGCCGCGCGAGATTCTGCATTCGCCGGCAGATGAGTATGTGGACCGGTTTGTTCAGCGGCGGGCGGCGGTGGTTTGAGCCAAAAGGTGTGGTGCGGCTGCTGGCCCTTTCGCGAGCAAGCCCGCTCCCACAGGAGAATGCATTCCAAATGTGGGAGCGGGCTTGCTCGCGAAGAGGCCGGCAAAGCCACACAAAAATTCAAGAAGGTATGAAGATGTCCCAGCCAACAACAATCACCATCGCCAACACCCCATTACGTTGGCAGGACGTAGTCGCCGTCGCCCGCCATGGCGCCACCCTGGAACTCTCAGGCCAAGCCTGGGCCCGCATCGACAATGCCCAGGCCATCGTGCAGCGCATCGTCACCAGCGGCGAACGCGCCTATGGCGTCAACACCGGCCTGGGCGCGTTGTGCAATGTCTCGCTTGAGGGCGAACAACTCAGCCAGCTGTCGCGCAACACGCTGCTGAGCCACGCCTGCGGCGTCGGCCCGGTACTGAGCGACGAGCAGACTCGCGCAATCATCTGCGCCGCCATCATCAATTACAGCCAGGGCAAATCCGGCCTGCATCCCCAGGTGGTGCATGCATTGCTGGCGCTGCTCAACCACGGCATCACGCCGCAGGTGCCGTCCCAGGGTTCGGTGGGTTATTTGACCCACATGGCCCACGTCGGCGTGGCGCTGCTGGGTGTAGGCAATGTGAGTTACCGGGGCCAGATCGTTGCGGCGCAACAGGCGTTAAACGCCGAAGGTTTTCAGCCGGTGGTGCTGGGCGCCAAGGACGGCCTGTGCCTGGTCAACGGCACGCCGTGTATGACCGGCCTGAGCTGCCTGGCCCTGGCCGATGCCCATCATTTACTGCAATGGGCCGACGTGATCGGCGCCATGAGCTTCGAAGCCCAGCGCGGGCAAATCGACGCGTTTGACGAAGAAATCATCGCCCTCAAACCGCACCCCGGCATGCAACACGTGGGCATCAACCTGCGCGCCTTGCTCGATGGCAGCGAAGTGATCGCCAGCAGCAAGGGCATTCGCACCCAAGACGCCTTGAGCATCCGCTCGATCCCGCAGATCCACGGCGCCGCCCGTGACCAGGTGGAACATGCCACCCGCCAGATCGAGACCGAACTCAACAGCGCCACCGACAACCCGCTGCTGCTGGGCACCCCGGACCATTACCGCGTGGTGTCCCAGGCCAACCCTCACGGGCAATCGGTGGCACTGGCGGCAGACATGCTTGCCATTGCCATGGCCGAAATCGGCTCGGTGGCCGAGCGCCGCCTGGACCGCCTGATCAACCCCCACGTCAGCGGCTTGCCGGCGTTCCTGGTCAGCAACCCCGGGGTCAACTCCGGGATGATGATCGTGCAATACGTCGCCGCGTCCCTGTGTGGGCAAAACCGCCAGTTGGCGCAACCGGCGGTACTCGACAACTTTGTCACCTCGGGCCTGCAGGAAGACCACCTGAGCATGGGCACCAACGCCGCGCTCAAGCTGCACCAGGTGTTGGCTAACGTCACGCAGATCCTCGCCATCGAGTACTTGCTGGCGGCCCAGGCATTCGAGTTCTTGAAAGACCAACGTTTTGGCGCTGGCACCGGCCACGCCTGGCGTTTGCTGCGTGAAGTGGTCTCGGCCTATGAGCAGGACCGTTGGCTGGCGCCGGATATTGCGGCCGCCGCTCAGCTACTCAAAGACACCGCATTACCGAATTTGCACTAAAAAATAATCACAAGGAGCACGAACGTGACTGCGCTAACTCTGACCCCAGGCCAACTGAGCCTTGCCCAACTGCGGGCCATCTACCAGCAGCCCGTGACCCTCAGCCTGGATGACAGCGCCACGGCGCAGATTGACGCCAGCGTGGCCTGCGTAGAGCAGATTCTCGCCGAGAACCGCACCGCCTACGGCATCAATACCGGCTTCGGCCTGCTGGCCTCCACGCGCATTGCCAGCGAAGACCTGGAAAACCTCCAGCGTTCCCTGGTGCTGTCCCATGCCGCCGGTGTCGGTGAGCCCATCAGCGATGCGTTGGTGCGGCTGGTCATGGTGCTCAAGGTCAACAGCCTCAGCCGTGGGTTCTCGGGTATTCGTCGCCAGGTGATCGACGCGTTGATCGCGCTGATCAACGCAGAGGTGTACCCGCATATTCCGTTGAAAGGTTCGGTGGGCGCTTCCGGTGACTTGGCGCCGTTGGCGCACATGTCCCTGGTGCTGCTGGGCGAAGGCAAGGCGCGCTACAAAGGTGAATGGCTGGAAGCGACCCAAGCGCTGAAAGTCGCGGGCCTTGCGCCGCTGACCCTCGCCGCCAAAGAAGGCCTGGCGCTGCTCAACGGCACCCAGGTGTCCACCGCCTACGCCCTGCGTGGCCTGTTCGAAGGCGAAGATCTGTTTGCAGGCGCCCTGGCTTGCGGCGGCCTTACCGTGGAAGCGGTGCTGGGTTCGCGCTCGCCATTCGACGCACGTATTCATGCCGCTCGCGGCCAGCGCGGGCAGATCGATTCGGCAGCCGCTTATCGCGACTTGCTGGGTGAGAGCAGCCAGGTGTCCCAGTCACACCAGAACTGCGACAAGGTGCAAGACCCGTACTCCCTGCGCTGCCAGCCACAGGTCATGGGCGCCTGCCTGACCCAGTTGCGCCAGGCGGCCGAGGTGCTCGTGGTAGAAGCCAACGCCGTGTCGGATAACCCGCTGGTGTTTGCTGCCGAAGGCGATGTGATCTCCGGCGGTAACTTCCACGCGGAACCTGTGGCCATGGCTGCCGACAACATGGCGCTGGCCATTGCCGAAATCGGCTCCCTGAGCGAGCGGCGTATCTCGCTGATGATGGACAAGCACATGTCCCAACTGCCGCCGTTTCTGGTGGGCAATGGCGGGGTCAACTCCGGCTTCATGATCGCCCAGGTGACCGCCGCCGCCCTCGCCAGCGAAAACAAGGCACTGGCCCATCCCCATAGCGTCGACAGCATCCCGACTTCCGCCAACCAGGAAGACCACGTGTCCATGGCCCCGGCTGCCGGCAAACGCTTGTGGGAAATGGCCGAAAACACCCGTGGCATCCTCGCCGTGGAATGGCTGGCCGCGTGCCAGGGCCTGGACCTGCGTGAAGGCCTGAAAACCTCGCCCAAGCTGGAACAAGCCCGCGGCATCCTGCGCAGCAAAGTCGCCTTTTATGACAAAGACCGTTTCTTCGCACCGGACATCATCGCCGCCAGCGAACTGCTCGCCAGCCGCTGCCTGAATGAGCTGGTGCCAGCCAACCTGCTGCCTAGCCTATAACCTTGTAGGAGCGAGCTTGCTCGCGAAAATATCAAGACCGCCACGGGGCGTCAGACTCCCCGCGTCATCGTTGACGTTCTTCGCGAGCAAGCTCGCTCCTACAGGGGCTAATCATCACTAACGGAGGCGTTGATGAAGACCCTTTGGCAAAACTGCCACGTTGCAACCATGGCGGGTGGCACCTACTCGATCATCGAGGATGCCGCTTTGGTTACCGCAGGTTCGCTCATCGAGTGGATCGGCCCGCGCAGCCAAGCCCCTACGGCGGACTACACCCAGGTGCATGACCTGCAAGGCGCGTGGGTCACCCCTGGCCTGATCGACTGCCACACCCACACCGTGTTTGGTGGCAATCGCAGTGGCGAATTCGAGCAGCGCCTGCAAGGCGTGAGCTACGCCGAGATCGCCGCCCAGGGCGGCGGTATTGCCAGCACCGTGCGCGCCACCCGCGCCGCCAGTGAAGATGAACTGTTCGCAAGCGCCCATAAACGCCTGCGCAGTTTGCTGCGCGACGGCGTGACTACCGTAGAGATCAAGTCCGGCTACGGCCTGGACCTGGCCAACGAACGCAAGATGCTGCGCGTGGCCCGTCGCCTCGGCGAAGCGCTGCCGGTGAGCGTGCGCGCCACTTGCCTCGCGGCCCATGCCTTGCCGCCGGAGTACAAGGACCGCGCTGACGACTACATCGAGCATATCTGCACCGAGATGCTGCCTGCCCTGGCGGCCGAAGGGCTGGTGGACGCGGTGGATGCATTCTGCGAATACCTGGCGTTCTCTACCGAGCAGGTGGAGCGCGTGTTCAAGGTCGCCCAGCAATTGGGGTTGCCGGTGAAGCTGCACGCCGAACAACTCTCGTCGCTGCACGGCTCCAGCCTGGCGGCGCGGTATCAGGCGTTGTCGGCGGACCATCTGGAGTTCATGACCGAAGAAGACGCCATCGCCATGGCCGCCTCGGGCACGGTCGCCGTGTTGCTGCCGGGGGCGTTCTACTTTTTGCGTGAAACCCAATTGCCGCCGATGGACGCCCTGCGCAAGCACAGCGTGAAGATCGCCATCGCCAGCGACCTAAACCCCGGTACCTCGCCAGCGTTGTCGGTGCGCCTGATGTTGAACATGGCCTGCACCTTGTTCCGCATGACCCCGGAAGAAGCTCTGGCCGGCGCTACCCAACATGCGGCGACCGCGCTGGGCATGGGCCACACCCATGGCTCGCTGGAAGTGGGCAAGGTCGCCGATTTTGTCGCCTGGCAGATTGATCGTCCCGCCGACCTGGCCTACTGGCTGGGGGGTGAGTTGGATAAACGCGTCGTACGCCATGGCGTCGACGTCTGTGTATAAGGAGCACTGCTGTGGATAAGGTTCTGACGTTCAAACAAGGCCGTGTACCGCTGCTGATCAGCATGCCCCACGCCGGCCTGCGCCTGACGCCCACCGTGCAGGCGGGGCTGATCCCCGAGGCCCAAAGCCTGCCGGACACCGACTGGCACATCCCCACGCTGTATGACTTCGCCGAAGAGCTGGGGGCCAGCACCCTGGCGGCGGAGTATTCGCGTTTTGTGATCGACCTGAACCGCCCGTCCGATGACAAACCGTTGTACGCCGGTGCTACCACCGGCCTGTACCCGGCAACGTTGTTCGACGGCGTACCGCTGTTTATCGAGGGGCAGGCGCCGAGCGAGACAGAACGCGCCGGTTACCTGCAGAAAATCTGGGGCCCGTACCATCGGACCCTGCAAGAAGAGCTGGCGCGGCTCAAGGCTGAGTTTGGCTATGCGCTGTTATTCGATGCGCATTCGATTCGTTCGGTCATCCCGCATCTGTTTGACGGCAAGCTGCCGGACTTCAACCTAGGCACCTTCAACGGCGCCGCGTGTGATCCTGAGCTGGCCCGCCAGCTGGAAGCCATCTGCGCCGAGCATCCGCAGTACACCCATGTGCTAAACGGGCGCTTCAAAGGCGGGCATATCACCCGGCACTACGGCAACCCGGCCCAAGACATTCATGCGGTGCAGCTGGAGTTGTGCCAGAGCACTTATATGGAAGAGGTCGAGCCGTTCCGCTATCGGCCGGATTTGGCAGGGCCGACACAGTTGGTGCTCAAGCAACTGCTGGAAGCGTTTTTAGCCTGGGGGCAAAAGCGTTACGGCTGAAACCGCTATCGCAGGCAAGCCAGCTCCCACGTTCGACCGCATTCTCATGCTGGAACTCGGTCACTGTGGGAGCTGGCTTGCCTGCGATGAGGCCCTCACAGTCGCCCCAGTGCAACTGCCCGTCGCCACAGTTCGTGTCACCCCCCACCTCACTGCGTAAGGTTGTGAAATAAAAACAGCCGAGTGAGCCCACACCCATGAAAAAACTGTTGTTGCCCCTCATCGGCGTCGCACTGCTCAGTGCACAAGCCATGGCCGCCGAACCGGCCTCCTGCAAAAGCATCCGCATGGGCGTGGTCAGTTGGACTGACGTCATCGCCACCTCCGGCATGGCCGATGTGCTGTTCAACGGCTTGGGCTACGACAGCAAACAGACCAGCGCCGTCCAGCAGATCATCTTTGCCGGCATCCGCGACAAGCGCCTGGATATCTTCCTCGGCTACTGGAAGCCGGCGATGGACACCAACATCGCACCGTTCTTGGCGGCCGGGCAGGTCAAGGTCTTGGATAAGCCCAGCCTCGCCGATGCCCAGGCGACGCTGGCCGTGCCGCAATACGTGGCCGATGCAGGCTTGAAGCGCTTTGCTGATATTGCTCGCTTCAAAGACAAGCTGGGCGGCAAGCTCTATGGCATCGAGCCCGGTAGCGGTGCCAATACCGATATCCAAAAGATGATCGACACCAACCACTTCGGCCTCGGCGGTTTCAAACTCGTGGCCTCCGGCGAGGCGGGCATGCTGGCGGCGGTGCAGCGTGCGGTGAACCGCAAGGAGTTCGTGGTGTTTGTCGGTTGGACCCCGCACCCGATGAACATCAATATGAAAATGACCTACCTCACTGGCAGCGAAGATGTGTTCGGCCCCAACGAAGGCCGCGCCACCGTGTCCACCGTCACCGCGCCGGATTTCGCCGAGCGTTGTCCGAATGCCAATCGTCTGCTGGCAAACCTCACCTTCACCGCCGCCCAGGAAAGCCAACTGATGGTGCCGATCATGGAACGCCAATCGCCCCAGGAAGTGGCCAGGCAATGGTTGCGCGATCATCCCGAGGATTTGCAGCGCTGGCTGGCCGGGGTCACGGCGTTTGATGGCGAGGATGGTGTAGCGGCTGTGCAGGCCAGCCTCAAACCTTGAGCCCTTGCTCGCCAGCCCAAACAACACCGGACAAATGTGGGAGCGGGCTTGCTCGCGAATGCGGTGGGTCAGTCAAAGATGCGCTTACTGACACACCGTATTCGCGAGCAAGCCCGCTCCCACATTTTTGGATTTTCAGCGTTCAGGATATTCGCGTATGTATCCGATTTCTGCACAGCTAGCCGTCTTCGTCGCCAAAACCGAATCCTTCACCAGCACCGACACCTCCCTGGCCGGCCTACGCCAGAACTACGACCGCATGTGCCAGGCATTCGGCCCACCACCGCCACCAGGGCTGCACGTCGAAGACCTTTGCCTGGGCGGCATCGGCGTACGCAGTTACCTGCCAGAATCACCAATCCCTTCCAACGGCTGGCCCTGCCTTCTATATATGCACGGCGGCGGTTGGGTCGTTGGCGGGCTGGATTCCCACGACTTCATCTGCTTTGAATTAGCCAGTGCGTTACAGGTGCTGGTGATCGCCATCGATTATCGCCTGGCGCCTGAACACCCGTTCCCGGCGGCGTACGACGATTGCCGCAGCGTATGGCAGGCGATCCAGGCGGGGCAGGGGCCGCATCCCATCAACCTGCATCGTCTGGTGGTAATGGGCGACAGCGCAGGTGGCAACCTGGCGGCGGCGTTGTGCCTGGGCTTGCGTGATGGCGGGCAACCGCTGCCCAACGCCCAGGTGCTAATTTACCCAGGCCTGGGTGGCCCTGCTGACCTGCCGTCACGACATGATTGCAGTGACGCGCCACTGCTCAGCCGCGCCGACATCGACGACTACTTGGCGCTGTATGTGAACGGCACCGAACAACCATCGCCCTATGCCATGCCGCTGCTGGCCAGCGATTTCAGCGGCTTGCCCAAGGCCTTTATCGCCGTGGCCCAGTTCGACCCGCTGCGCGATGACGGCAGGCTCTACGCCGAACGCCTTCAAGCAGCAGGTGTGGCCACGCAGCTCTGCTCAGGCAAGGGCCTGGTCCACGGCTGCCTGCGGGCGCGGCACCAGGTGCTGGAGGTAGACCGGCTCTACGACGACCTGCTCAATTACCTGAGGAGCGAAGGGCTGACACAGGTCTAAGCGCTCAAGGACATGCTCATTGCACAATTCGGGTTTATAGTGCCAGACGGCAAAATAATAGACGTCCCCCCAGGGATGAACTCGACCCCCTACGGAGCGCGCAATGCAGACTTGGTACCCGCAGATCAAACCCTACGCCCGGCACGATCTGGCCGTCGATGACACCCATACCCTGTACGTCGATGAAAGTGGCTCCCCCGAAGGCTTGCCCGTCGTATTCATCCATGGTGGCCCTGGCGCCGGTTGCGACGCCCAGAGCCGCTGCTATTTCGACCCCAACTTGTACCGCATTGTTACTTTCGACCAGCGTGGTTGCGGCCGCTCCACACCCCGCGCCAGCCTTGAGAACAACACCACCTGGGATCTGGTCGCCGACCTTGAGCGTATCCGTGAGCACCTGGGCATCGACAAATGGGTGCTGTTCGGCGGTTCCTGGGGGTCCACCCTGGCTTTGGCCTACGCACAAACCCACCCTGAGCGCGTGCATGGCCTGATCGTGCGCGGCATCTTCCTGGCGCGTCCCCAGGACATCGAATGGTTCTACCAAGCTGGCGCCAGCCGCCTGTTCCCGGATTACTGGCAGGACTACCTCGCGCCGATCCCCGTTGATGAGCGCCACGACATGATCGCGGCCTACCACAAGCGCCTCACCGGTAACGACCAGATCGCCCAAATGCACGCGGCCAAGGCCTGGTCCGGCTGGGAAGGGCGCATGCTGGGCCTGTGCCCGAGCCCGCAGCATGTGGAGCGGTTTTCCGAGCCACAGCGCGCGCTGTCGATTGCGCGGATCGAGTGCCACTACTTCACCAACAACTCGTTCCTGGAACCCAACCAACTGATTCGCGACATGCACAAGATCGCCCACC
The DNA here is from genome assembly GCF_050432925.1 of Pseudomonas sp. 18175. Taxonomy (NCBI): domain Bacteria; kingdom Pseudomonadati; phylum Pseudomonadota; class Gammaproteobacteria; order Pseudomonadales; family Pseudomonadaceae; genus Pseudomonas; species Pseudomonas sp. 18175. The sequence continues at coordinate 76,130 of NZ_JBKFTO010000029.1, forward strand.
TGCCTGGCGTAATCATCCACGGGCGCTACGATATGATCTGCCCGTTGGATAACGCCTGGGAGTTGCACCAGGCCTGGCCCAACAGTGAACTGCAGGTGATTCGCGAAGCCGGCCATGCGGCGTCCGAGCCCGGCATCACCGATGCCTTGGTGCGTGCGACCAGCCAAATGGCCCGTCGCTTGCTCGACTTGCCACCCGAAGAAGCATGAAGGGCCTGTTGCAACGGGTGCGAGGCGCCCGGGTCGAGGTAGAGGGTGAAATTGTCGGGGCGATTGACCAGGGTTTGCTGGTGCTGGTGGCCGTCGAACCTTCGGACACCCCACAAAGCGCCGACAAACTGCTGCACAAGCTGCTTAACTACCGGGTGTTCAGCGACGACGAGGGCAAGATGAACCTGTCCCTCAAAGACGTGGAGGGCGGTTTGTTGCTGGTGTCGCAGTTCACCTTGGCGGCGGACACCAAGAGCGGGCTGCGGCCAAGCTTTACCACTGCAGCCCCGCCGGCCTTGGGAGCGGCGCTTTTCGACCATCTGTTGTTACAAGCGCAACAATTGCATGGCAAGGTGGCGTCCGGACGTTTTGGCGCTGACATGCAGGTGCATTTGGTCAATGATGGCCCTGTGACCTTCCTCTTGCAGACGTGAATGTATTAAAAACGACTTTTAATGCCTAAAAACGCAGGATTTCGCTACAAATACTTCGCTGCCCCTGATGCGTTGTCTCGCGGGCTACTAGATAATCGCGCGCTACGGGGATCAGCGTTGTTTGGTCCATTTTTGACTTAGGTAGAGACTTGTCCGATAGCCTCAGGGGAATCATTTTGACCCGGAGGAGTCGGAACAATGCTCGCCAACCTGGCATATAGATAGCTGGCCGTTGGTTTTTTGATCTGTTTTCGGCGAGGGTTGCTCGTGATTGTTAGTCCCTGTAATGCACCAAAATTGTCTGCCAAACGGTTACGAAACGTACTGGTGACGGGCTCCGCCCTGTTTTGCCTGTTCGGCGCGGGTCAACTGTGGGCATTCAGTCTGGATGATGTGTCGGCCAAGGCAAAAGAGCTGGCCGGGCAGAAATACGAAGCTCCGCGCAGCAATCTGCCGAACGAATTCCGCGAAATGAAGTTTGGTGACTACCAGAAGATTCGTTTCCGCACCGAAAAAGCCGAGTGGGCTGACCAGGACACGCCGTTCAAGCTGTCCTTCTATCACCAGGGTATGCACTTCGATACACCGGTGAAAATCAACGAAGTCACCGCCAACAGCGTCAACGAGATCAAGTACGACCCGACTCGTTTTGATTTTGGCGACGTGAAATTTGATCCTAAAGCCACCGAACAGCTGGGTTATGCCGGTTTCCGTGTGCTGTACCCGATCAACAAGGCCGACAAGCAAGACGAAATCATGACCATGCTTGGCGCCAGCTATTTCCGCGTCGTCGGCAAAGGCCAGTCCTATGGCCTGTCCGCCCGTGGCATGGCGATCGACACGGCATTGCCGTCCGGCGAGGAGTTCCCACGTTTCACCGAGTTCTGGATCGAGCGTCCAAAGCCGGGTGAGAAACAACTGGTGATCTTTGCCCTGCTGGATTCGCCGCGCGCCACCGGCGCCTACCGCCTGACCCTGCGCCCTGGCACCGACACCATTGTCGACGTCAAATCCCAGATGTACCTGCGTGACAAAGTCAGCAAGCTGGGCGTTGCCCCGCTGACCAGCATGTACCTGTTTGGCGCCAACCAGCCTTCCAAAGTGCTGAACTATCGCCGTGAGCTGCACGACTCCAGCGGCCTGTCGATCCATGCCGGCAATGGCGAGTGGATCTGGCGCCCGCTGAACAACCCTAAACACCTGTCGGTCAGCAACTTCTCGGTAGAAAACCCGCGTGGTTTCGGCCTGCTGCAACGTGGCCGCGACTTTAGCCACTACGAAGATCTGGACGACAACTACGACAAGCGCCCAAGCGCCTGGATCGAGCCTGAGGGCGACTGGGGCAAAGGCACCGTCAACCTGGTAGAGATCCCGACCGCCGACGAAACCAACGACAACATCGTTGCCTTCTGGAGCCCCGCAGAGCTGCCGGAAGTCGGCAAGCCACTGGATGTCGCCTATCGTCTGCACTGGACCATGGACGAAAAATCCCTGCACCCGGCTGATAGTGCCTGGGTCAAGCAGACCCTGCGTTCTACCGGTGACGTGAAGCAGTCCAACCTGATCCGCCAGCCAGACGGCAGCGTGGCTTACTTGGTGGATTTCGAGGGCCCGTCCCTCAAGGCCTTGCCTTCGGATGCCCCGGTGCGCAGCCAAGTCAGTGTCGGCGAAAACGCCGAACTGGTTGAAAACAGCGTGCGTTACAACGAGCACACCAAAGGCTGGCGCTTGACCCTGCGCATGAAGATCAAGGACGCAGGCAAGCCGACCGAAATGCGTGCGGCCCTGGTCCAGGACATCGTGAAGGCAGAGCCTGAGAAGGTTTCGACCCAAGTGCTCAAGGCCGACAAAGTACTGGCCAAGCAACACGAGAAGCAGGCCAAGAAAGACGCGAAAGACAAGGAAGCCAAGCAGCCAGAAGCTGCCCCAGCCACGCCGGAGCCGGAAAAGACCGAAAAAGTCCTGACCGAAACCTGGAGCTATCAGTTGCCTGCCGATGAGTAATTCTCAAGTCCAGCCAGAAACTCTGTCCGAGTACCTGGCGCATCTACCGATGAGTGCTGAGCAGCGCGCCGAACTGGCGGGCTGCACATCTTTCACCGAATTGCACGAACGTCTGTCGTCCAAGACCTTTGACGCACCCACCGACGCTGCCCAAGCGTCGGTTGGCCGCCGCTTGAGCCTGAGCACCGCCGAAGAGCTGCAAGACGCCGAAATGCTGGCGCTCGACGCCAGCGGTCGCGTGTGCCTCAAGGCCACGCCACCGATTCGCCGTACCAAGGTGGTGCCTGAGCCTTGGCGCACCAACATCCTGGTGCGCGGCTGGCGCCGGATGACCGGTCGCACCAATCCGCCAAAACCGCCGAAAGACGAACGCGTACTGCCGGCTGCGCGCTGGCGTACCGTGGGTTCGATCCGCCGCTACATCCTGTTGGTGCTGATGCTCGGCCAGACCATCGTCGCTGGCTGGTACATGAAAGGCATCATGCCGTACCAAGGCTGGTCGCTGGTGGACTTCGACGAGATCCGCAACCAGACCCTGCTGCAAACCGCCACCCAGGTACTGCCTTACGCCCTGCAAACCAGCATCCTGATCATGTTCGGGATCTTGTTCTGCTGGGTTTCGGCGGGGTTCTGGACCGCGTTGATGGGCTTCCTGGAACTGCTGACCGGTCACGATAAATACCGTATCTCCGGTAAAAGTGCCGGTGACGAGCCGATTCCCAAAGACGCCCGCACCGCGCTGGTGATGCCGATCTGCAACGAAGACGTGCCCCGGGTATTCGCCGGCCTGCGCGCGACCTTCGAATCGGTGGCCGCCACCGGTGACCTGGACCGCTTCGACTTCTTCGTACTCAGCGACAGTAATGACGCCGACATCTGCATCGCCGAACAGCAAGCCTGGCTCGACGTGTGCCGCGAAGCTGGCGGTTTCGGCAAGATCTTCTACCGCCGCCGTCGCCGTCGCGTAAAGCGTAAGAGCGGCAACCTCGACGACTTCTGCCGTCGCTGGGGCGGTGACTACAAGTACATGGTGGTGCTCGACGCCGACAGCGTGATGAGCGGCGAATGCCTAACCAGCTTGGTGCGTCTGATGGAAGCCACGCCGGATGCCGGGATTATCCAGACCGCGCCGCGTGCGTCGGGCATGGACACCCTGTATGCGCGCATGCAGCAGTTCGCCACTCGTGTGTACGGCCCGCTGTTTACTGCCGGTCTGCACTTCTGGCAGCTGGGTGAATCCCACTACTGGGGTCACAACGCAATCATCCGCATGAAGCCGTTTATCGAGCACTGCGCCCTGGCGCCATTGCCAGGCAAAGGCGCGTTCGCCGGTGCGATTCTCTCCCACGACTTCGTTGAAGCCGCGCTGATGCGCCGTGCCGGCTGGGGCGTGTGGATTGCCTACGACCTGCCGGGCAGCTACGAAGAACTGCCGCCGAACCTTTTGGACGAACTCAAGCGTGACCGTCGCTGGTGCCACGGTAACCTGATGAACTTCCGCCTGTTCCTGGTAAAAGGCATGCACCCGGTGCACCGTGCGGTGTTCCTGACCGGCGTGATGTCCTACTTGTCGGCGCCGTTGTGGTTCCTGTTCCTGGTGTTGTCCACGGCCTTGCTGGCGGTGAATACCCTGATGGAACCGCAGTACTTCATGGCCCCGCGCCAGTTGTACCCGCTGTGGCCGCAATGGCACCCGGACAAGGCGGTGGCGCTGTTCTCCACCACCATCGTGTTGCTGTTCCTGCCTAAGCTGCTGAGCATCATCCTGATCTGGGCCAAGGGCGCGAAAGAGTTCGGTGGCAAGTTCAAGGTGACCTTGTCGATGCTGCTGGAGATGCTGTTCTCCATGCTGCTGGCGCCGGTGCGGATGATCTTCCACACCCGTTTCGTACTGGCCGCGTTCCTCGGCTGGGCCGCGACCTGGAACTCGCCGCAGCGCGACGACGACTCCACCCCATGGAGCGAAGCGGTCAAGCGCCACGGCCCGCAAACCCTGCTGGGCTTCCTGTGGGCGCTGCTGGTGGTGTGGTTGAACCCAAGCTTCCTGTGGTGGCTGGTGCCGATCGTCGGTTCGCTGATGTTGTCGATCCCCGTTTCGGTGATCTCAAGCCGGGTCAAGCTGGGCCTCAAGTCCCGTGACGAGAAACTGTTCCTGATCCCTGAGGAATACAATCCGCCGCAAGCATTGCTGTCCACCGAGAAGTACACCCACGAAAACCGTTGGCATGCACTGAACGACGGCTTTGTGCGGGCGGTGGTCGACCCGCAGCAGAACGCCCTGGCCTGTGCACTGGCGACCTCGCGTCACCGTGAGGCCGAGCCGATCGAGTACCTGCGTGTGGAACGCGTTCGCCATGCCTTGAAGGTCGGCCCTGCCGGTCTCAACAACAACGAACGCGTGGCTTTGCTCAGTGACCCGGTGGCCCTGGCCCGCCTGCACGAGCAGGTCTGGAGCGAAGGGCATGCCGAGTGGCTCGCGGCTTGGCGTGACTCGATCAAGTCCGATCCACACGCGCCTTTGCTGCCGCTGCAACCGTTGTCGTCCCAGGCCCAACCGGCCTGATTCAGATGCCCCCGAGGGTTCTCCTCGGGGGCGTTTCGAACGCTGGTCCTACAGCGTTTTCTGCCCCTTCCCATCAGACTTAACTTATTGTTATTTCGAAACAAAAGACCTTTGTTCGAGACGTTTTTCCGTGCCTGCGGCTGGGTTAGCATCGCCCCCCACATCTGACTCGCCACGGGGGCACTCATGATCAAAAAGTATTGGTCGGCATTGTTGTTTGGCGCTGCGGCATGGCTGTGGGGCGCGTCGGCCTACGCGGGCGCCGTTGACGATGCCGTACGGCGCGGGGTGCTCAAAGTGGGTACCACGCCGACTTACGTGCCGTTTGAAATGACGGATAAACAGGGCCGCATCGTCGGTTTTGAGGTCGATTTGCTACGGGCCATGAGCCGCGCGCTGGGTGTCGAACTGGAATTGGTTGCCGTGCCTTATACCGAATTGCTGTCGGGATTGAAGGCGGATAAGTTCGACTTGATCGGCAGTGGCATGACGGTCACACAGGAGCGCAATCTCAAGCTGAATTTCAGCGACTCCTTTATCGTGGTCGGCCAGACTGCACTGCTGCACCCTCGCCTGGCCGGCACGGTCGCCAGTATCGAAGATCTGGACAACGCAGGTTACAAGGTTGCCACCATCGAAGGCACGACTGGGCAGGCCGCAGCCAAGCGATTTCTAGGGGCCGCCCGGCTGAGCAGTTTCGCCACGCCGGAGGAGGGGTTGCGCCAGGTGGCTGCGGGCAAGGTCGATGCGTTTATCCATGACGCGCCCTTCAACCTGATTGCCGCAAGCCGCCCAGAAAATAGCGCGCTGCTGGCGCTCGAACAGCCCTTCACCTTTGAGCCCCTGGCGTTCGGCCTGAAAAAAGGTGATTACGACAGCCTTAACTGGATCAACCACTTCCTCAACCAGGTCGCCCAGGACGGCACCTATGATCGGCTGTACGACAAGTGGTTCAAGGACACCGCCTGGATGGCGGAGGTGGACTGAAATTCATAACTGCTTACACATCCGTCAATCGCCGTCCTGGCCCGCGCACGTGTCTACTGCTGCGCTTTGCTGCACCGCTGTGGGGCTTTTCCGACATACGCCGACAACAAATACCCGTGAAACCTTTGTGACAAGAGACGAGTGGGTTAGGATCGCACCCCGAAATGGTGCAGCCCTTTTGCGCGCCGACCTCATAAGAATCGTTCAGGGGACTTGATGATGAAAAAGTATCTTTCGATGCTGCTGCTAGGCGTCACCGCGCTGGTCGCGGCCAATGCGGCCCAGGCCGGTGCCATCGATGATGCGGTCAAGCGCGGCACACTCAAAGTCGGCATGGACCCGACCTACATGCCGTTCGAAATGACAGACAAACGCGGCGAAATCATCGGCTTTGAAGTCGACATCCTCAAGGCCATGGCCAAGTCCATGGGCGTCAAGCTGGAGCTGGTGTCCACCGGTTACGACGGCATCATCCCGGCCTTCCTCACTGGCAAGTTCGACATGATCGGCAGCGGCATGACCCTGACCCAGGAACGCAACCTGCGTCTGAACTTCAGCGAACCCTTCATTGTGGTCGGCCAGACCTTGCTGATCCGCAAGGACCTGGAAGGCACCATCAAGTCCTACAAAGACCTGAACGACGAGAAGTACCGCCTGACCTCCAAGCTGGGCACCACCGGTGAGATGGTCGCCAAGAAACTCATTTCCAAAGCCAAGTACCACGGCTACGACAACGAACAGGAAGGCGTGCTGGACGTGGTCAACGGCAAGGCCGATGCCTTCGTGTATGACGCACCGTACAACGTGGTCGCCGAGAAGAAAGTCGGCAACGGCAAGTTGGTGTTCCTCGACGAACCCTTCACCTTCGAGCCCCTGGCGTTTGGCCTGAAAAAAGGCGATTACGACAGCATCAACTTCATCAACAACTTCCTGCACCAGATTCGTAACGACGGCACCTACGATCGCATCCATGACAAGTGGTTCAAGAGCTCTGAGTGGCTCAAGGACATGGAATAAAGGTTTAGACCGAGTCGCGCCCTTCGCGAGCAAGCCCGCTCCCACATTTTGACCGCATTTTCATGTTGGAACTCGTTCAAGTGTGGGAGCGGGCTTGCTCGCGAAGACGGCCTGACAAGCAACACAAATCGCGGAATTTGAAATGAAACAGAAAAAAGCCCAATGGCCCTGGCACCTGCTGACCGTAGTCGTGCTGGTTGGCCTGGCCGGCGCCTTGTACTACGCCACCTCGCTGATGTCCTACGAGTGGCGCTGGAACCGTGTGCCGCAGTACTTCGCCTATCAGGCTGAAACGTCCCAGCGTGCGGCGGATATCTCCACCGTGGTCGAGCTGGTGCGCAAAGGCGATGTGGCCGAAGTGACCCTGCGCAACGATGCGGGTGTCGAGCAAAAGCTCACCGTGGCCGACAACAGCCTGCAAGTGGCCCGTGGCGACGATGTGGCTGAAGGCGATGTGGTAGGCGTGACTCGGCAATGGGCACTGGGGCCGTTGATGTGGGGCTTGTGGACCACGCTGTGGTTGTCGGTGGTATCTGGCATCCTGGGCCTGGTGATCGGGCTGGCGACCGGCTTGTGCCGCTTGTCCAGCAACCCGACGCTGCGGGATCTGTCGACGATCTACGTCGAGCTGGTGCGCGGTACGCCGCTGTTGGTACAGATCTTCATTTTCTATTTCTTTATCGGCACGGTGCTCAACCTGTCCCGGGAGTTTGCCGGGATCGCTGCGCTGTCGCTGTTCACTGGCGCTTACGTGGCAGAGATCGTGCGCGCTGGCGTGCAGTCGATCACCCGTGGCCAGAACGAAGCCGCCCGCTCCCTGGGCCTGAGCGCCAGCCAATCGATGCGCCATGTGGTGCTGCCGCAGGCGTTCAAACGCGTACTGCCGCCGTTGGCCGGGCAATTTATCAGCCTGGTCAAAGACACTTCGCTGGTCTCGGTAATCGCAATCACCGAGCTGCTCAAGAGCGGCCGCGAAGTGATCACCACCTCGTTCTCGCCGTTCGAGATCCTGTTCTGTGTGGCAGGCTTGTACCTGCTGATCAACCTGCCGCTGTCGAAAATGGCCAGCCGGCTTGAGCGGAGGCTCGCGCAAAGTGATTGAAGTCCGCGATCTGGTAAAAGTCTTCGATACCCGTGGCCAGGTGGTGCGCGCGGTTGACCACGTGACCACCCAGGTGGCCAAGGGCGAGGTCCTGGTGGTGATCGGCCCGTCGGGTTCGGGCAAGTCCACGTTCCTGCGCTGCCTCAACGGCCTGGAGGAGTTTGACTCGGGCTCTGTGAGCATCGACGGCCTGCAACTGGCCGACCCGAAAACCGATGTAAACGCCTACCGCCGTGAAGTCGGCATGGTGTTCCAGCACTTCAACCTGTTTCCCCATATGACCGTGCTGGAAAACCTCTGCCTGGCGCAAAAAGTCGTGCGCAAGCGCGGTAAGAAGGAGCGTGAAGCCAAGGCCCTGGCACTGCTGGAAAAGGTCGGCATTGCGCAAAAGGCCAACGAGTTTCCATCGCGCCTCTCCGGCGGCCAGCAGCAACGGGTGGCGATTGCCCGCGCCCTGGCGATGGAGCCCAAGGTGATGCTGTTCGACGAGCCCACCTCGGCGCTGGACCCGGAAATGGTCGGCGAAGTGCTGGACGTGATGAAGACCCTGGCCCTGGAAGGCATGACCATGGTTTGCGTCACCCACGAAATGGGCTTTGCCCGCGAAGTGGCCGACCGGGTGCTGTTCTTCGATCACGGCAAGCTACTCGAAGACGCGGCCCCGGCCGAGTTCTTCGATTCGCCCAAAGACCCCCGTGCCCAGGCCTTCCTACGGCAGGTCCTGTAACGCCATGCGAGTCAGTTAAGGACAGGGGCTGTACCTGTGGCGAGGGAGCTTGCTCCCGTTGGGTCGCGAAGCGGCCCCGCTCTTTGTATAAAAGAATGGGACTGCTGTGCAGTCCAACGGGAGCAAGCTCCCTCGCCACAGGCTATCCGATCGCTTGACGGGCCGGCCCGGCTCACCAAAAAGTCTTTGTGAGCGTCACAGACGGAATTTGCCCACCAGGGTTTGCAGGTCCTGGCTCAGGCGGTTCAACTGAACACTCGCCGCCGCCGTCTCCTCACTGGCGGCGGCGGTCTGTTCGGACACATCGCGCACCTTCAACACACTGCGATTGATCTCCTCAGCCACCGCGCTTTGCTCCTCGGCGGCGGCGGCGATCTGTGGNTGGCTCAGGCGGTTCAACTGAACACTCGCCGCCGCCGTCTCCTCACTGGCGGCGGCGGTCTGTTCGGACACATCGCGCACCTTCAACACACTGCGATTGATCTCCTCAGCCACCGCGCTTTGCTCCTCGGCGGCGGCGGCGATCTGTGGGTTCATTTCCTGGATGATCGACACCGTGCGTGCGATCTCGGCCAGTGCGTCACCGGCATCGCGGGTTAGGCTGACGCTGTTGTCGGTCAGGTTGCGACTGCTGTCCAAGCTGCCGGCCACCTGCCGGGTGCCGTTGTGCAGGCGCTGGATCAGGCCTTCGATTTCCTCGGCAGACTCCTGGGTACGTTGGGCCAGGCTGCGAACCTCGTCGGCCACCACGGCAAAGCCTTCGCCGGCGCTACCGGCCCGTGCCGCTTCGATGGCGGCGTTCAAGGCCAGCAGGTTGGTTTGCTGGGACACCGACTTGATCACGTCCAATACGCTGCCGATCTGCTCGCTTTCTTGCTGCAGCGCCGTCATGGCCTGGCTGGAAAGCGCCATCTCGTTGGCCAACTGGCCGATTTGCTCAATCGCCCGGCCGACCACCTTGTCACCGGCATCGGCCTGGCGGTCCGCCTCGGTGGCCGCCACGGAAGCCTGTTCGGCATGCCGCGCTACTTCCTGGGCTGTGGCGAGCATTTCGTTCATGGCCGTGGCCACCTGATCGGTTTCGTCTTTTTGCCTATTGATCCCGTCGCGGGTCTGTTCAGTGACGCTGGATAGCTGCGTCGCCGCACTGGCAATCTGCCGAGCGCTGTCGCCGATACCACTGATCAGGTTGCGCAGGTTGCCGGTCATTTGCCCGATGCTCTGCTGTAATTTTCCCAGTTCGTCGTGGCGTTCTACGTGCATATCGTGGCTCAAGTCGCCCTTGGCGATACGGTTGGCGGCCGACAGGGCTTCGCGCAGGGGGACGGCGATCTGCCGGGCGATCCAAAAGGCCGCCAGTGTACCCAGCAGCAGCGCCGCGAGGGTGACGCCAATCAGCAGCGTGCGGGTGTGATTGGCCTCGTTGCTGCGCTTGACGGCCTGGCTTTGGCTAAGCATATCGCTGTGTTCCAGTAACTCGTCGAGCTGTTGTTCAAAGCGGTTTTGTACTGTTTCCGTGTTCAGTTGGGCTTCTTTGAGTTTGAGCAGGTGTTCGCGGAAATTGGCAAGGTCGGTTTTGAGCAGGGTGGAGTCGACCGGCAGTTGGCTCACGGTCGCCTGTGCCAGCGCCATGGCGTCCAGTGCCTTGTTAACCGTCTCACCGTAGGCGTCCAATGATTGCGCAGCCCAGGCAGGGCTCTGGGTGTGGTCGTTGGCTTGTTCCATGGCATGGCGCAGGTTCTCGATGGCATCCAGGGCTTTTTGATCGTCCTGGTCAGGCAGTTCGCTGGCGAGTTGGGCGAGGGTGTCGCTGTTCTGGAGCACGGCTTTTTTGATCGGCCTGCGGCTGTTTTCCCGCTGCTCGATCAGTGGCGGCAGTTGCACAATAGCCGTCTTGAACGCCTCGATCAGGCGCCTCCCGTCCTCGACACGCTGCAGGTCGGCCGGGTCTCTGAGGTGGGTCGAAAGATACGTCAGGTTTTCTTCGATTTTTTCGATCCGATGACTGACTTTGCCCAAGCTGACAGTGTCTGTCAGGGTGCGATACACGATGCGGTCGGCGCGCATGGCCTCGGCGGTCACCGCCAGTTGCCCCAGCACCGTCAGGTTGCTTGATCGAAACAATGCGGCATTCAAGGCCTGCCAGCCTGTGGCCGCGATGGCCAGGCTGAGTAACAGGACTTGCCCAAAGCCCAGGGCGAGCTTGAGGCGCACGCTGACGTTGTCCAATAGGCGAGGCAGCCGAAGCGACATGATTGACCTCCAAATCTGAATAAGCGTTTCGTGACAAAAGAAACGTTAATTCGATTTGGAGTGATGCCGGGCTGATAACTACGTAGGAAATTTCACAAGTTGCAGATCAGGTGCGGAAACGTCCGACCAAGGTTTGCAGGTAGATACCCAGGCGCGCCAACTCGGCACTGGACGCGGCGGTCTCTTCACTGGCCGACGAGGTCTGTTCCGACACATCGCGCACGTTCAGCACGCTGCGGTTGATCTCCTCAGCCACGGCGCTTTGTTGCTCGGCGGCGGTGGCGATCTGCGAGTTCATGGCCTGGATCGTCGAGACCGTGCGGGTGATGTTGCCCAGCGCGGCACCGGCGCGGCGGGTCAGTTCGACGCTGCTGTCGGTGAGGCCACGGCTGTTGTCCATGATAGTCGCCACTTGCTGGGTGCCGTTTTGCAAGCCAACGATCAGTTCTTCGATCTCTTCGGTGGACTTCTGGGTGCGCTGGGCCAGGCTGCGCACTTCATCGGCCACCACCGCGAAGCCACGCCCGGCTTCACCCGCCCGTGCCGCCTCGATGGCGGCGTTGAGGGCCAGCAGGTTGGTTTGCTGGGCCACGGATTTGATCACGTCGAGCACGCTGCCGATTTTGTCGCTTTCACGCTTCAGGTCGCCCATGGCCACCGTGGAGTTGCCGACTTCGGTAGCCAGCCGCTCGATCTGCGCGATGGCTTCACCTACTACCTTGTCGCCTTCACGGGCCTGCTGGTCAGCGGCTACGGCCGCTTCGGAAGCTTCCTCGGCATTGCGCGCCACTTCCTGTACCGTCGCGGCCATTTCGTTCATGGCCGTGGCCACTTGGTCGGTCTCGACTTTCTGGCTGTTTACACCGGCGCTGGTCTGCTCGGTCACCGCCGACAACTGCTCGGCAGCGCTGGCGATCTGGGTGACACCGTCGCTGATGCCGCCGATCAGTTCGCGCAGGCCCACGCTCATGCTTTGCATGGCGCGTTGCAGTTGGCCCAGCTCGTCCTGGCGCGTGGAGTTGAGGTTGTGGCTCAGGTCGCCGGAGGCGACGCGTTCGGCCACCTGGAGCGTCTGGTTCAGCGGAATAATGATTTGGCGGGTGATGGCCCAGGCGGCCACCAGGCCGAAGACCAGCGCTAGCACGGTGGCCAGCAGCAACAGTTGCTTGGCCTGGGCGGCGTCATTGTCACGCACCACGGTCTGAGACGCGGTCAATTTTTTACTGCGGTCGAGCAAAATGTCGCCTTGCTCGGCCATGATCTTCATGGCGGCGGCGCTGGCCAACTGGGAGTCACGGTATTGGCTGACGGCTGCGCGGTAGGCTTGCAGCGAAACGCTGGCCTGCTGCAGGTTGGCGGCGTACTGCTCGGGCAATTGGCCGTTGAGGTCGGCGATTTTTTTCAGGGCGTTATCGATGGCGTCCAAGGCCGGCTGTTCAGCCTCGACCTTGCCGCTGTAGGTGTAGCCGCGCACCTGGAAGCGCGCTTGCTGGATCAGCTTGCTCAGGTCGACCACGCTGTTGAACTGGGAAACGCTGTCACCTTGCAGCAGGGATTTTTCGACTTCACCCACCTTCACTACGGCGTTGTCAGCGGTGTCGCCCAGCTTGCTGCGCGCGTTTTCACGGTTGGCACCGGCCTGGACCATGGCCTCGAATGCACGTCGGTATTGGTCGATGGCCACCAGTTGATCATCCACCAGCCGGTTATCGTCGGGCTGGTCGATCATGGCGTCGGCGGTTTTCAGGCCGTTTTCCAATTGCACCAGCAGGGTATTGACTGCCGTCGGGCCTTGTTCGCCACGGCGCATTTCGTAGTCCAGGCGGGCCAGGCGCAAGTCTTTGGTCAGCTCGTTGACGCTGGAGATGAAACCCAGCTTGTCGCCCCGGCTGATCACACCGCTAAGGCCGGTCCAGCCGGTGAAGGTGATCATCAGTGTGAGCAGCAGTACCAGGCCAAAACCTACGCCCAGCTTCGATTTGACGCTGACATTCCCCAGCTTTTCGGCTAACCAACGATACATGCTGCGAACTCCCCTGGAACAAGGCTTGGACTTATTCAGAGCTTATCGGCAGCGTAGGTGTCTTCTGTAGGAATGAGGGTGAAATGTGGGTGTGATGTGTTCAGTTTCCCGACCTGACACAGATCAAAATGTTGGAGCTGGCTTGCCTGCGATGACCATAGGTATCTACACAACGATTGAACCTGACCGACCCCGAAGCTCTGGCTCTGGCTCTGGCTCTGGCTCTGGCTCTGGCTTTTGATTTGGCTTTTGATCTTGATCTAAGCGCCCCGTTAAACCACGCTGGCCGAACGCAGGCTTGAATCCGTGGGTAACCCGGCAGGACG
>NZ_JBKFTO010000030.1:0-84163 GCF_050432925.1 Pseudomonas sp. 18175
AGAGCTTCGTTGGCGCATTTAAGGGCTATCGCGTCCGCTTAAAAATAGGCGGACACCATCGCCCTTAATTTGGGAGATCGGTAGGCGTGTTCACCGTTCGCTTACATTGGACAGCACTTTCACGCGCCCGAATCGCTTCGATTTCCCGCTGGATTTGCATAACGTAAGAGTAGGCGTCAGTTGCTCTACGCAAGCTACCATTATTGATTACTGGTGGCGTAGCGAGCGTTTGCAACAACCCGCCCTTTACCATCGAACCTAGAAGTAAAGTCGCCTCTAGCAAAAGTGGACCATGGGCGTCCGCAGTAGCCGGTTTACACCGCCCCGTTACGGTTCGACAGACTGACCATCCAACACCTATGGGGTCCTCATTGATTTTTGCTAAAAACTCATCCGAAAATTCCACGTCCTACTCCTTAGACCATCCAAAATGCCATCATCGCACATAGATGCCACCCGGTGAATCGCCTAGCATTAGCCTACGTTAGCGTTCCGATCCGCCCTTGCATGGGTTCTATAGAACAGCGATTCTATCAACGATTCTTTTTTCGCCGCTCAAGCAGCATCAGCATTCAGCTTGCACTGAGAGCAACCAGAGTGACGTGATTATTTCGACGTCGAATAAGAGCTAGAGGGTAAACAATCCCCCCCAAAAATACTAACCCCATGTATTTTTGAATCTCGATTCTAAGTCGAATCCTTATTTGCAGATGGCCAAATCCGGTGGGTGCTGGATATTGGTCTGATGGGTTTAACGCCTTAGGCTTTTTGGCAGAACATCCCCGTCAAAGAATGCAGAAATCCGGCGGGGTGTCTGAGGTGACGCATAGGACTGCGTAGGAGTGCGTATAGGAAGGTTTAACTGAGTGGGAATGCACCAGCTCACCCTGCTTTCTCGTTGCTCCTGTGAGCTTTGCTTATAACTCTGGATTGATAGATGCCTTCACCTTTTGGACTGTGGTTGTGCTGCACTCCAATAGCCCAGCAACTGAACGAATACTCTTGCCGTCATTCAGCAGTGTTGTAATGCGGTTGCGCAGTTCTGTGTCCGCCTGACGACCTTTGTAGGAGCCCTGCTGCTTCGCCCTCTCGATACCTTCAGCCTGACGACGACGACGGTCTTCATAGTCCTTACGGGCGACTACAGCCAGCATGTCGAGCAACATGCCATTGATCGCTGCAATCATTCCCTTTGTGAAGTCGTTCATACCTTCGGTTGGTTTCAATACTGCGTGACTGGTGCTCAGGTCGAGGGATACCACTGTCACTTTCTTGACTGCGATCTTAGCTTTCAGTGTTGCCCAATCATCAGGAGACAAGCGGGAGAGTCTGTCGACTTGTTCAATCAGCAGCACGTCGCCTTCATGACTGTCTTCCAAAAGACGGAACAACTCAGGACGTTCCAGCTTCGTGCCTGATTCATTCTCTATGTAGAAGGCTGCGATCTTATGACCATTTTCAGCAGCGAATGATACAAGGGCTGCTTTGGCACGGCTGGCATCTTGCTCAGAGGTTGATGCCCGAAGGTAGGCACGGATAAACATGTTGAAGCCCCTGCGTGTCATTTAGGATGTATCACATTATGGTGTGTCACGAAGGGTGTGTCAATAAATGTATTCACGTTCTTTCGGGCTTTCTTTTGGATACTTTATGTACAGCTATCCTGTGATGCCTGATGTACACCCTTAATGACACGCTATGCAGGTTTTTATCAGAGGTGAGGCATCCTGTGATGCTCAGCAAATGCGCCCACAGGATTGTCTGTTGGCTTTACTGTGAAGCTGCTAGCTCGCATTTTTGCAGGTGTGCTTGACCTACAGCCTCAGGCACGACCGTAAGACTGGCGCCTCCTACAAACACCCCCATCCTTATTGACTGCCGGATATAGTAATTTTTGCCACCTACCGCGACCAAGTTAATCATGTTGTCGCTGAACTCCGACTCTGTACCAATCGTATGGTTACCAGCATTTACCAGTCGGTAGAAGTAGACGCGGTTAGCTGTCTCACCAATGGCCTTGCCATCCACTGTCACAGTCTTCTTCAAGCCCTGACCTACGAAGCTATCCCGGTAGATGTAAAGTCCGGCTTGGTCCTGTGGGGGCGGCGAGAAGGTCTTTAGCTTGGCGTCTGCATCAGATGCGCCCATTGGCACGGATGCGCAGCCGGTGAGGAAAGCGAAGCCTATAGCGGCTCCAAACATCTTAATGCGACAGTTCATCGTAAGTCCTTTATCGGTATGGGCTCTATCAGGTATCGGGCGACTCCAAGTCGCCTAGATAGCATTATGCCATGATTCATGACTGCCACGATTGTGATTTTTACCGATGTGCTGGTGATGGGGCTAAGGGCTGAGGGAGCTTTGAATATAGAATCCTTTACAAAATCATAACCTTGTACAGAAATTCAGATTGGGAAGCGCGGTGATGTCTGCTAACGACGATTTGATTAATTGGAGCGCCCAGTGGCGCCTACAACAGGGCGTGGCGTCCTGTAAGACTTGCGGTGCATCGCAAAGGAATCAGATAAGGCGTCATTGTTTGTATATCTGGCTGGATGTGGGCATGCAGGCCAAGGCTCACGGCCTTGGGATGAACTGGACCATATCACCGCTGCCTTCAGGGTGCGGGAGCATTGATAAAGTCGAGCTAAGCAACGGGAGTCGGGAGGTTTTAATGATTTCAGACTTAAAATGGCGTCGTTTTCATCCGCATTCCAACGCACGTCAGGGGAATTGGAGGGGAAAGCAATCGAGCTTAACTAGGGAAAAGCTGAAGACCTTTAAAAATCAGGGCTGTAGGGGAGGTGGTGTGTAAATTCGTATGTTATGGGTGTAGTTATATTCCTGATAATGCTCCTGACAGCGATCAATCATGATGGCAATCGAATGTGGTACGAATTTATAAATGGAAAATATCATCGCCCACAAAAAGCCCCTGACGCTGCGTGAGCAGCCAGAGGTCGGTAGGCTTGCGTTGGTATTGAGTTGAGCGTAAAGCCTTTCAGGCGTGACCATGGAGCGTTACAGCTATCATCAAATGACGATGGTGAACCATCAAGAGTCTGATTGATGAGAATGTTGTATCACCGTAACGGTGGGAGGTGAATGTCTGGTGTTTGGTTCCACTTCATTCCTCCTTGCCTGAATGTTCTTCAAATGATTTCTGTGTGAGACACAGAAGATGCTGATATGTTCTGATTGACAATCAGTGATGGTATCTAGAGTTTAACCACTCTCATACAAAGACGTGTCCGCCAGTGAGCGTCAGCGAATGCTTTTCAGAAGAGATGAGTAGCGAAGCTATCTCGCTTTTGATCTTACCCTGAGTTTACTCAGAAGAGTTATTCTTAATAGTTATACAAGGTGGTTACCTTGTAATATTATTCTTTAAAGATAATACTCTTTTATTAGAGAGGTGTATCCTCTCTCTCCTCTTATCTATCTCTAATATACTTACTCTGCTTGCTAGCAGAGAATATACATATTCTTAAATATAAAGCTTTTGCTTTACCCACCTCGCTACGCTCGGCGGCTGAATGCCCATTCTACAGGTAAAAACACATTCTGTCAGGACCTATTCTCATTTAGTGATCATTCTCGTTTAGAAAAGTGGAGCAGTTCACCACCTTTCCTGTGGGCAAACAAAAGCCCCGTACAGCCCTTTAAGCTGTCGGGGCTACGCTGGGTAGGGTTGCATCAGGAACGCTCTGTAAAGCCGTTGTGGGAGCTTTTAGCAGGTATCGCTAGCAGCGTCTGTCACTGGATCACTGGATTACCCCGGAATAACAAGTGGGGAATATGTGTCGCTCACCTCTTTGTCGATTTCTAACAGCCGTTTGTTACGAGCGTCGTCGAGCTTCTTCTGCTCTTTCGCTTCAGCTGCTTGGATAAGTTGTTGACGTAGCAAGTCTTGATATCGGACATGCTCACCTTGTAGGAATTCAACATACTCAGCTTTGATTCGAATTCGAATGTCATCAATATCTTTCTGCTGCTTATAGTCTGGCTTAATCATCCAGCACGAATGGTTGAGCGATTCGTGTGTAACGCCTTGATTGCGAGCTACTGTGTATCCCTCTGATACTTTCAAAGCTACTAATTCCAGAAAGTCATGCGGAAGTGGTGACCGTACATGCTTCATGCATTGGGTGGTGCCCCGGTAAACATTCAACCATGCATCAACACGTGTCTCGAATTCTGCATCGCACCAATTGGGTGGAGTTCCGTTAATTACAATCTTAGTCTTGTGGCTCATTTCAGATTCCTTTTGTGAATTAGTGCAATCATTTTCTGCACTAGGGTGGCTTTATACTCTTCATCACTGAGCTTAGTGGTATTGGTGCTGGCGCTTATGCTGACTGCATCACTATCAAGCTTTTGTACAGTTTGTGTGACTTGTTGCCGTGTCGTTCCTTTTGCACACTGCCGTTCAAATGCCCTTACAAGTGCCCTGTGGACGTGATGTAGGCTGGTACTCATTTGGATTGCGCCCGAGCTTCATGAAGTAATGAAGCGCCATACTCTGTCGAAAGCTTGTCAATAATGTTAGTAGTACGTCTGAGTTCTTGCTTGTCACTAGTTGATAATGCCGACTGCTGGAGATGCTGGTAGTGCTGAATTTGCTTGACTGCTAAGTGACGTTCAAGCATTGGTGTGGTAAAAACTTTGTCAGTATAAGTATTCATTATTTATCCTTTGGGTTGGTATGTGTCATATATGCGCAGCTTTCCTCTCGTCTGCACGTCTAAGGTTATTGGTGACGGTACTAATCAAAACCTGTAGGCAGTGCTGATGATTCTTATGCCCAGCTCGACGCATTAGCGCTTCCAGTTGGAAAACAGCTTGTTGATTGAGGAATACCTTCATTGTGAAAGCTCCAAATCTTTAATTAGACGACCATGCACGTACTTGTTAATAGATGCGCCAGATGCCTTAGCAGCTTCTTTGATTGCTTCAAAGTGATGGATGCGAAATGCTAGCTTCAGAGACACCAATGGTGTTTTGTTTGCCCTCCAGCGAATTCCGCGACAGGTAGATGAGCAAGTGACGGCGTGGCTACGAAAGCCGATCATTGCTTTGTTGCAAGTTAGACAGCGTTTTACGACGGGCATGGTGATACCTCCATTTGAGGATTGGTTATAAAGAATTAAGTGTGTTTTGGTGTGGCAATAAAAAACCACAATCTATGATGATTGTGGTTCTAGAAATTAGAGGAGAGAGTTATCAATATAGCTGTCAATAAACGACTAATAATCTAACAGACTCACCATAAGATGGAGCATCGTTTTCCTCTATATATGCTTCATTATACGCGAATGACTCTCATTTGTAAATGCCTGTTGAGTGATTTTGTCAACTCTTTTTAAGTTTCTTTTCAAGGTCAAGGCAGGGGTGTTTGATTGCTTCGATCATTTGGAAGGGGGGCAGCCAACAACTAACTCATCATGGTTGCCTGCCCGGCTTGATCAGTCGATCAGGTGTAGTACGTCCCTGACATTCAAGTGGGAGTATCGCGCTACGGATCGTGTATCTCTGTGCCCTGAGACAATCATGATCTGAGCGTTATTGAATCCCTTTTTAGCTACGTTGGTGATTCTGGTGTGTCTCAGTTGATGCAACCTAACGCTACTATCTAGTCCAGCTTTAACGCGTGCCAGACGCACGGCCTGAGAGACGGCATGCGGAGTGACCGTGAAGATTAAGTTGTTGGGGTGACATTCTACAGTAGCCCACAATTGGGCGAGCTCAAGAATCTCTACCGCACGGTGGGTGAGGGGAACTGACCGTGTGCCGTTCTTCCCATCGATCACATCGGCAATACGCTCTTTGAGGTGCAGACACTCTTTGGTCAGCTTCAGTATTTCAGAGCGTCGCATCGCAGTTTCGTATGCTAGTTCAACGATGAGTTTCATGGTGGGAGAGAGCTTTTCCAGCAAGCGCTCAAGCTCACTTACCCGGATCACCTTGTCTGAAGACCGGTCTGGCTTTGGAAGTGCGATATCACTGACAGGGTTGTGAATGTCAATCAGTAGGCCGCGTTTAGCGAACCTGTAGAAGCGGGACATGAATGCGAGTTGCGTCCTGCACGTGGACGGTTTCACCTTCTTCAATCGCATAATCTTGAAGTCATTGATCATCTGCGGCGTGATTTCGTGAATAGGCTGCGTGAAATGCCTGCCCAGATGCTCCACGATTTTAAGTGCATGGTCGTAGCTGCCTTTACCTTTGAGCATGGTTTCGCAATAGGTCATGCCCAGCGTATATATAGTGTGATGCTTGCGTTCCACCGTCACGGCTTCGAGATGGTTCGCCCATGACTCAGCTTCTGCCTTGGTGCTGAAGGTTTTCGACTGGGGAGATTTGCCTTGAATCCGTACCTGAGCATTCCAGTTGCCGGACGGAAGTAAGCGGAAAGTGGCCATTTTTGACGCCTCATGATGTGAATGGGCGTTCTGTGAAATCCAAGAGCAGCAAGGCTTGCAGCTTGCGCAAGCAGACCTTGACATGGTGGGGGTCGTTGGTTCGAGTCCAATCGCGCCTACCAAACAAAATCCGCTCTGCTGGGCGGTCTAGAAGGGCTCACCGAAAGGTGGGCCCTTTTTTGTTGTCTAGAATTTTCCTACAGAAAACGCTGACTCCGGCCTAAAGTATTCGCCCACCAGGTCGATGTTGTTAGTACTTCCTCGTCATCGGACATTTGGCATGCTTATCAACACCAGCGGTCTCGCCTCCGTATCAGCTACTCCAAGCGTTGCCAGTTCAACTGATGCCACGACTACCGACAGCTCCGCTACCACCAGCACGAGCAGCACAGGCGGTACAACTGTCGACATGAAGGCGGGCGCGCAAGGCGCTGGCGGCGTAGGCGGCAGCAGCGAGGCTTCGTCGACCTCGGAAGACTCTGATACGGTCAAGGAGTTGAAGAAGCAGATCGAACAGTTGCAAAAGCAACTTCAAGAGCAGCAACAAGCCCTGCAAAAAGTGCAGTCCAGCAACCAGAGCGACGATGCCAAGGCTGCGGCAGTCGCAGCGGCTCAAACGCAGATTGCGGCCACCAGCGCTGCGCTGCAGACAGCGACTTCCGCTCTGCTGCAAGCCCTCACGCAAGAGGGTGGCAGCACATCGGGTTCAATGGTCAGCACCACGGCTTGATTGCGCGGAGGGTGTGTTGATGCGCTCAACCGCGCTTCAACACACTTTCGCCAGACCCTGCCGGCAACCGGTACACGTCTATCAGTGCCAGTATTCCCAGTAGCGCTACCCCTACAAATGCGACACGAAAGTCTCCCGCCTGGGCCTGGACGTCATGCCCCTGCACGGTCATGGAGGCTCGCAGCAATAACGCCGCCACCGTCACGCCCATCCCCATGGCCAGTTGGAATGACATGCTGAACAGCGCCGACGCCTCGCTCATACGCGTCTTGGGCACGTCGGCAAAGCCGATTGAGTTGTAGCAGGTGAACTGCATCGAGCGTGACAGCCCGCCCACAAACAACACGGCCGCAATCAGAGCAAATGGTGTCTGGGCAGTGAAAAACGCACAAGCAGCAATCGATACCACCCCGATCAGCCCATTCACCAGCAATACGTTGCGAAATCCGTAGCGCTGCATGATGGCAGTGGTAAACGGTTTCATCGCCAGGTTGCCGGCGAACACCGCCAGCACCAACAAGCCTGCATCCACCGGGGATAAACCAAAGGCAACTTGAAATAGCAGCGGCAGCAAGAACGGCAGTGCGCTGATGGCCAGGCGAAACAACGAGCCACCGTAGATGCTCACGCGAAAGGTATTGATGGACAGGGTGTGCAGTGGCAGCAGCGGGTCGGTGTAGTGCCGGCAATGATGCACGGCCCACACCGTTAGCAGTAAGCCCGCGGCGACCAGCCCCAAGCCCGGAAGCAGTCTTTCTCCGGTCTGGCTTCCCAGCCATTCCAGCCCGCCCAGCAGCGCCACGCAGGCGCCTGCCAGCAACACAAAACCTTTGGCATCGAACGCGCGTACGCTCGCTTCGCGGCCTTCCGGTACCAGCCAGAGTGCAGCGCCCAGCGCCAGGGCACCGAGTGGCAGGTTAACGTAGAAGATCCACGGCCACGACGCGTGGGTGACGATCAATCCGCCGGCCAATGGCCCAAGGATTGGCGCAACCAGACCGGGCCAGGTGATGATCGCGATCATCTTCACCAGGTCTTTTTTGTCGGTATTGCGCAGCACCGCCAAGCGTCCCACGGGCACCATCAGTGCGCCGCCGATGCCTTGTAGCACACGGGCGAAGACAAACATTTCAAGACTCTGGCTAAGCCCGCAGAGCAATGAGGCGAGGGTGAACACGATGATCGCGCCAGCGAACACCCTGCGCGCACCAAAGCGATCAGCGACCCAACTGGACAGTGGTATGAAGATCGCCACGGCGAGAATGTAGGCGGTGATGCCGATGTTCATATCGACCGGGGTGACCCCGAAGGCGCTGGCCATGGTCGGCAGTGCCGTGGCGATGACGGTGGCGTCGAGGTTCTCCATGAAGAAGGTCACGGCGACCACCAGGGCGATCAGGCGGGTTTGCAGGCTGAGGGCGGTATCTGGAATAGGTGTGGCGGGAGAAGTCACCGGTACGGCCTCTTTATCACTGAGGGTTGACCATACCGGGCGTTTGTCTCAGCGGCCACCACCCTACCCGATGAGTTTTACTTGGCTTTGGCGTTCTTGATATCGCTGATCATTTGTTTGGCAATGGCCTGGACCTGTTTCTGCGTCATCGCCGAGGCAATCCCTTCCCAGGCGGACGACGACGTATCGTATGTACGCGAGCCAATGGGCGTGCCGGATTTGAGGTCGGAATAGTCGGCGCGGGAGAACACCCAGGCATTACCCACGAGTGCTCCGGCGACGTAGCGCGAGCCCGGCTCAATGTAGCGGAACTTACTGACGTTGACGCTGATGCCTACGCCGTCTTGGCCGTTTGGCGCCACCGATGGGCTTTCGGTGACATTGAAGCCTGCCTGACGGGCTTCCACTTGCAGCGCGTTGTTCCAGTCGCGCTTGAGCAGGTTCCAGTCCGGGTTCTGTTCGACCTGGCCTTCACCCTTGATGCTCACCACCAGGTTCTGCTTGGCGGATTCCGGGATGGCCAGTGCGTCGCTGCCGCCACTTTTGACCTTGGCTGCGCAGCCACCCAGCAGGGACAGGGCAACGGCGCAGGAGAGGGCGATCAAGACCTTTTGGGTTTTCATTGAATTTCCATATCCACAACAATAATAAGAGGCGTACGCCCAATTAACGGGCGGCGCTACCATGCGCGAATCCCTCGGCAGCTGTCTACAGCTTGTTACGCAAGGTGTTCGACCGCCCACAAAATTAATTGGTGTGCAGCAACAATTTTTCTTGTTGGACACCTCCCGCCTCAGGCAGCAAAGTTGCCGCCACTGACGCTCGACCTTCCGGGTCAACAATAAAAAACCGAGCCGACTGCACGCCACCTTCCTGCTGTGAACCCTTTGTTCACATCCTGCTGTAATGGCGCCGCAGCGCGCACTTAAGGACCTCACCGTCATGCAAACTGTTGTGAATCTATGGCCGTTGATCGGCGTACTTGTCATCGTGGTTGGCTTTGTCTTGCGCTTCAACCCGCTGTTGGTGGTTACCGCTGCCGCTATCGCCACTGGGCTGGCAGCCCATTTTCCGCTGGAGAAAATTCTCGCCACCATGGGGGAGGGCTTCCTTCAGACCCGTGCCCTGCAATTGATCTTGTTATTGCCCCTGGCGGTCATCGGCCTGCTGGAGCGCCACGGGTTGCGCCTGCATGCACAGAACTGGATTGCACGGTTCGAGCGTGCGACGGTCGGGCGTTTGTTGATCATCTATTTGTTCGTGCGTGAATCCACCGCGGCGATGGGCTTGACCAGCCTGGGCGGGCATCCGCAAATGGTGCGCCCGCTGTTGGCACCGATGGCCGAGGGGGCGGCGGAGAAACGCTACGGCAAACTGCCGGACAAGCTGCGCCACAAGGTGCTGGCCATGTGTGCGGCAACCGATAACGTCGGGCTGTTTTTTGGCGAGGATATCTTTGTGGCCTTTGGTGCGATTGCACTGATGCACACCTTTCTGCTGGGCTCGGGGATTGACGTTGAGCCGCTGCACATTGCGGTGTGGGGAATTCCTACAGCGATCTGTGCGTTTATCGTGCATGCGATCCGGCTCCATCGATTTGACCGAAGGCTCACCCGTGAAATGACACCGGCCGCCACCCCAGTGGAGGCTGCGCAATGATCATCTCTATTCAATACCTTTACTGGCTGGCCGGCGTCCTGCTGCTGATTACCGCGGGCATGATCCTGCTTGACCGAACCCACCCCAAGCGCTGGTCCAGTGCGTTGTTCTGGCTGTTGTTTGCCATTCCGTTCCTGGTGGGTGAGCGTTTGCCATCGGTGGTGATCGGCGCGGGTGTAGTGGTAATGGCGTTGATCGCCGGCATGGGCGGCGTAGGGCGTGGCAAGCACGCCGAGTTGCATGACAAGGCCTCCCGCGCCAGTGCTGGCCGCCTGGGGCACAAGTTGTTTATCCCGGCATTGGCCATTCCCCTGACCACGGTGATTGGTTCGGTGTTGCTCAAGCACACCGAGATCGGCGGCGTACCGCTGCTGGACCCAAAAAATACCACCTTCGTTTCCCTGGGCATCGGTTGCCTGATCGCCCTTGGCCTGGCGTGCTGGCTGACCCGCGATACACCGGTGCAAGCCCTGCGCGAATCCCGTCGCCTCACCGAAGCCCTCGGCTGGGCCATGGTGCTGCCGCAGATGCTGGCGATGCTGGGGCTGCTGTTTAATGAAGCAGGTGTCGGCACGGCTGTCGCCCATGTCACCACCACGTATATCAACCTGGATTTCAAGTTGGTGGCGGTGATGGTCTACGTGCTGGGCATGGCGTTGTTCACCGTGATCATGGGCAATGGCTTCGCGGCCTTCCCGGTCATGACCGGTGGTGTCGGCGTGCCGGTGCTGGTGGGTATCTACGGCGGCAACCCGGCAGTGATGGCGGCGATCGGCATGTTCTCGGGTTACTGTGGCACCTTGATGACCCCGATGGCCGCGAACTTCAATATCGTGCCGGCGGCGTTGCTCGAGTTACCGGACAAGAACGCGGTGATCAAGGCGCAATTGCCAACGGCGCTGATGATGCTGGTGGTGAATATCGTGCTGCTGTATCTGTTGATGTGAGGCCAGGATGCAAACCGTACTGCTGACGGGGTTCGAGCCCTTCGATCAAGATGACGTGAACCCCTCCTGGGAAGCCGTTCGCCAGTTGGATGGCGTGTTGCTGGATGTCGATGTGCAGATTGTTGCGCGTCGCCTGCCTTGCGCGTTTGCCACGGCGGGTGAATGCCTCGCCCGGTCGATCAACGAGTTACGCCCGGCGATGGTCATCGCCACTGGCCTTGGCCCTGGGCGTAGCGATATTTCCATCGAGCGAGTGGCGATTAACGTCAACGATGCACGTATCCCCGATAACCTGGGGGAGCAGCCTGTCGATACGCCAGTGGTGGACGGTGGCCCGGCGGCCTACTTCTCGACACTGCCGATCAAGTCAATGGTCAAGGCTGTGCGCGATGCGGGCATGGCGGCGTCTGTCTCGCAGACCGCCGGTACGTTTGTGTGCAACCAGGTGTTTTATCTGTTGCAGCATGCGCTCGCAGGGACAGCTGTACGCAGTGGTTTTATTCACGTGCCCTGGCTGCCTGAGCAGGTGGTGGGCTCGGGCAGGCCTTCGATGGCGTTGGACAGGATTGTCGAGGGTTTGCGCCGTGCTGTGCTGGCCGCCTGGCAAACATCCGTGGATGCCACCGAAGCGGGTGGGCAGGTCAGTTGACCTGCCCGCTGGGTCTCAGGTCACCAACAAGCGGGTAAGCCCAAAGGTGATGGCGCAGGCCAATCCGGTCATTGCGAAGGCGGTGGCGACGTACCATTTGATGAGGTTCAGCTCGGTGGTCGCCAGGTCAGCCTTGGTGGCGAAGTGTTTTTCAAGGGTGTCTGTCTTGCTCGAAACGGCAAATAGCTTCTCTTTCATTTCGGCTAGCCTCTTTTCCAGTAAGCCCACGCGTTTTTCCATGCCTGAGCCTCCGTCATTACCACCACCGTTTCCACCTTGAAACGGGATGTCCAGCGCGTTCGCGCCACTCAACTGATATTGTTTCTTCTCCAAAGCATGCCACCTGTTTCAAATACTGTGAGAGTGCATTTGGGAAGCAAGAGTAGTGGGAGTTTGGAGCGTTGGTGATAGGCAAATTTTTGCAAAATACCACCGAGTGTCTGGCGTGTACTTTTCAGTCCTCCTGCCGTGGAAAGAACAACTCAAAACACGTCACGCCCGCCTCGCTGCTCACACTGTATCGGCCATTATGCAACTGCATGATGGTCGCCACGATTGACAGGCCCAAGCCATTGGAGTGGGACGAGCGTTCCCGCGATTGATCCACTCGGTAGAATCGCTCGAACAATCGCGGTAGGTGCTCAGCCGGGATGGTTTCACCTCGGTTGCTGACCCTGAGGTTGACGCCTTCGGCATTTGGCACCGCTCGGATCACCAGCTCGGAGCCCGGCGCGCCATACTTGATGGCGTTGGCACAGAGGTTGGCCAACGCCCGGCGCAGCAGCATCGGTTCAGCCCAGATCATGCCTTCGCCTTCGGCATGGATGCCGATATCCACATCGCCGGCCAAGCCTTCAAAGTAATCGGCAATGCGCTCAACCTCATCGGCCGCACTCAATTGCTGGCGTTGTCGCAAGGCACTGGCTGGGTCGGTGCGGGCCAGGAACAACATGTTGTCGAGCATCCGCGCCAGGCGCTCAAGCTCCTCGACATTGGAGGCCAGCAGTTGCTGATAGCTCTCGATGCTGCGGCTCTGTTGAAGGGCGACCTGGGTTTCGCCCAAAAGGTTGTTGATCGGTGTGCGCAGTTCGTGGGCCATGTCGGTGGACACCTGACCCAGTTGCACAAAGCCCTTGGCCAGGCGTTCGAGCATGGTGTTGAACGCATCGATCATGGGCAGCAGTTCTTTGGGGGCGCCTTGGCTATCCAAGCGCTCGGCGAGGTTGTTGACGCCGATTCCCTGGGCATGCAGGGCCAGGCGCCGCAGTGGCAACAGGCCTCTGTGTACTAGCAGGTAACCCGCCAGCGCCAGGATGATCGCGGCGATGCTTGCCAGGATATAGACGCTCAGCCGATAGCTGGCCAGCACGGCGGTGCGCTCGGTCATCAGGCGCCCGGTGGTGACTTGCAGGCTGCCCAGGTCGCCGGTGTCGATGGTCGCCGCCACAGTGGCAAAGGGCACGCCATTCCCGTTGGCGAAGTGGTAGACGTCGGCAAACCCAAGTTCATGGTTTTTCGGTACGGCAGGTATGGATGGCAAGTCGATATTGCCTGGGTTTACCAGCAGCAGCGGTTTCTGCCCTGGCGCGGTGATGCTCAACACTGACTCACGGTTACCCAGCATGTTTTGGAACAGTTCGGGCTTGGTCTTGATCAGGTCCAGGGTATTGCTGTCGTTGAGCAGGTTGCGCAGTTGGTCCACGCGACTGATCAGTGAGGCGTCGTCACGCATGACCAACTCTCGCTCCAGCTCGCGGTACAGCGCCACGCCCAGGGTTGCCAGCAATGCGAAGGCGAGCAGGGCAAAGATCAGTGCCAGGCGCAGGGTCAGGGAATGATGGCGGTGTTTGCTCATGGTTGGGTGTCGAAGCGGTAGCCGATACCGCGCACGCTGTGGATCAGCTTGAGCTGGAATGGGTCGTCGATTTTCAGGCGCAGGCGCCGTACGGCAACATCGACCACGTTTGTGTCGCTGTCGAAGTTCATGTCCCACACCCGAGAGGCGATCAGCGAGCGCGACAGCACCTGGCCCTGGTGCGTGGAAAACAAATGCAGCAGTGCGAACTCTTTGTTGGTCAGGGTGATACGTGTGTCGGCGCGGATGACGCGACGCTTCAAGACGTCGATGTGCAGGTCGGCGATCTGCAGTTGCTCTTCTTCGCGGCTGGGGCCACGGCGGGTCAGGGTGCGCAGGCGTGCGACCAGTTCGGCGAACGAGAAAGGCTTGATCAGGTAGTCATCGGCGCCCAGTTCCAGGCCCTTGATGCGGTCGGCAATGTCATCGCGGGCCGTGAGGAAAAGTACCGGGGTGTCGGCTTCTTTACGCAGGCGCCGCAGCACTTCCCAACCATCCATTTTGGGCATCATCACATCCAGCACGATCACATCGAACGGGGTTTCCAGCGCTTGGTGCAAGCCGTCCACGCCATCGCGGGCGAGGCTTACGGAGTAGCCCAATTCCTGCAAGCCGTTGAGCAGGTAATTGCCGGCCTTGGGTTCGTCTTCAACTACAAGGATGTTCATGGGAGGTGCCCTGTCTCTAGCGTTGCGCAAGTGTAGTCCGATCAGTTGTCACTGGGGCAGCCCATGCCCTGCACCTGGTAATCGAGTACGTGCTCGCGACCCTGATGGTCCAGGTAGTCGAGCCGTGCAGGGACGATGCCGCATTGTCCGTAGGTGTCGGTGCTCGACAGCACTTTATCCACGTCCAGGTGCACGAAGAAGCCGGTCTTGTCGTGAATCACGGCGGGGGCATCGGCTGCAAACACAGAGCCGGTGGCAAGCAAGGCGGCGAAGCCGAACATAATCAGTTTCATGGCGATCTCTCTCTTTAGGGGGGGGCTGCCAGGTCGTAGCAGTGCGTTCACGTTAACCAGGCGACCCGAACAGCTCGCCAACAGGACGATGACAAGTTTGTAATGAAAGGCTTAAGGCTGGCGGCCAGAGGCTTCGAGGATCAGGTCTGTGATTTCCTTGGCGTGGGATTACAAACCTGTAATGCAACCGTGATGCGGCGATGGCGTTTACAAGCTGCGGGGTGATCCGTAGATTGCATCGGGCCGATTATTTGTTACCGCCCGCGAGGAAACCACGCAGTGTCCACCCCTGGTTCAGCCGTATTTGCCCGACGTTATCGCGCCTTCCTGTTCGATATGGACGGAACCCTGCTCAACTCCATCGCCGCCGCCGAGCGGGTGTGGAGTACCTGGGCTCAACGCCACGGCCTGGATGTTGAGGCGTTCCTGGCGACGATCCACGGTGCGCGCGCCATCGACACCATTACGCGCCAGGCATTGCCCGGCGTTGATCCCGAGGCCGAGGCGCAGTGGATTACCGAGGCCGAGATCAATGATGTCGAAGGCGTGGTGGCGATTGCTGGCGCCGTCGCGTTTCTGAACGGTGTGCCGGGTGACCAGTGGGCGTTGGTGACCTCCGCACCCAGGGCGTTGGCGTTGCGCCGGTTGCACGCGGCGGGCATCGAGCCCCCTGCGGTGCTGGTAACGGCTGAAGATGTGGCCATTGGCAAGCCAAACCCAGCCTGTTACGTGCTCGGTGCCCAGCGTCTGGGCGTGCCGGTGCAGGATTGTCTGGTGTTCGAGGACGCGAGTGTGGGTATCCGCGCGGCAGAAGCGGCGGGAGCAGATGTGATGGTAGTGAGCTCGACCCATCATGCCCCGATGGTGACGGCGCATCCTTCGACCGACGGGTATGAGCACTTGCACGTGCAGCGTGATGCCGAGGGCTTGCTGTACGTGTTGAACGTTTGAGCTGATGTAAAAAAGGCCGAGCCCATCATTGGTCTCGGCCTTTTCGAATACCTTGGCGTGAAAGCACCATTTCCCTGAGCAGTTCATTGGCCAGTCGGGCGATTGCCTCGGGGCCTCGATAGTGCGCCCGCACTATGCCGGTAATTGCAAAGTGGTCGGTTTCAGGGCCGCTGAGCACGGCCGAAAGAGTACCGTCGGCGTGCAGCGTGCAGGTGACGTTGTAGCTGGGCAGGCGAGCCGCAAGGGCGGATTCGATTTCGGATTTACTCAGGGAGTCCATCTACTTCTGCGCCTTTATCTGACCATTCAAGCCAAAGCATAGGCAGTGTTGCGTACCTGTAAATACCGGCGATCAGATCGAGATACGGGTCAGTCGCAAGCCTTCGGTTGTGAAGGGGGCGACAAGCTTCAGACGTGAGCACATGCCATATTGCGGCAACGGTCAAGACGTTGTTCCGTCGCCAGGACATGAGTGGTTCGAAGGGGTTTTCGCCAGCCGTTACAGTGAACGAAAGGGCTGGCTACTGAGGGCGCTTCAAGGTGTCTGATTTTTGTCCGGAGCAGTCAGGCCGGCCTGGATGCGCTGGTAAATCTCTTCGCGATGCACGGCAACATCCTTGGGGGCGTTGATGCCGATTCGTACTTGCTGGCCGCTGACGCCCAGGATGGTGATCGTAATGTCATCACCGATGTTTATGCTTTCACCAACTTTGCGGGTGAGTATAAGCATGGACTTCTCCTTGATTACTTTTAAGGACACATGTTTCAGACAGGGCAGATGTCGTATGTGTATAGCTTACTGCTAAGCGCTTCCCTGTGACTGCCTCTTTTAGGACGCATAGAGGCGACATTAATTCCCATGGCGGCATCATACAGGTCTGCGATACATGATTCGCATTGTTTAAGCCAACGTTTATGACGGCCAGAATAGACAGTGAATGATAAAGTCGCCTCTTTATCCTTAAAGGAGCAGGGCAGTGCGTAGAGTAGCGATGGCAATTGCGGTGTTGGCATTGGCCGGTTGCGGTGAAGGCAAAAGCGTCGATGCCCCCAAGGCCAAGCCTGCCGTGGTCCAAAGCCAGCCACAAGCCGGCGCAATTGCCGCCCAGGAATGGGACTTGCGGGTCGGCCCGCCGGACCACAAGTTGCAGGCAATCACAGATCTGACCGCCTGGTTGCTGGAACATGGTTTCAATTTTTATATCGTGAAAGTCGACGGCAAGGACGAAGTGCTATTGGGCCCGTTCGCCACCAAGGCCGAAGCCGAAGCCAAGCAGGCACTGCTCAACGAGAAAATGGCTCGCGCCAAGAAAACCGATACGGTGTCCGAGGTCATCGAACACACCCCCGCACAGTGACGAGAAGGCTGGGCGGGCGTCCCGCCCACCTTCAACCGCAGGCCTTGAGGTTCACCGGGCCGACAAATTCATTGCCGCGCCCCATCACGCAGGCCACGGTCTGGTTGCGCTGGCGCTCCCAGGCCTGAACTGGGTAGGTCTTGTTCCAGGCTTCGTATAATTGCCGATCCTGTTTCGACAGGCGCAGGCCGTACTGCTTGCTCATGTAGAAATAGGTGCGTGCGATCATCCCCCGAATGGAAGGGCGCGGCATGACCTTCTTGGCCTTGAAGTCCACCTGGGTCAGGCAGGACCCGTACTGCCCGCGTTGCGCCGGCAGCCAGCCAAAACTGAAGTTGTTACGGTCGCCGTTGACCTCGCCGATGCTTGGCACCAGGTTGTGCAGGTCGGCTTCGGCGCGCTGGAACACCTTGTCATTGCGCGTGCAGTTCTTGCGGCCCCCAGCCTCCCAGCATTGGCGCTGATGCCCGATCTGCCAGGCCGGGACGATGTGCTCCCACTCGATGCGTGCGGCGCGGCTGGCGTTTTTGCGTGGGACGTAGCCGCAGGCTTTGAGGTCCACCCGGTTGCCGGTGTACTTACAGCCGCAATAAAACTCGGTGGATTGCGGTGCGTAGAGCGTCCAGGCGACTTTCTTGGCTTCGCTGAAAGTTCGAGGTGCCTGGGCATGGGCAGTGACGGCAAAAAACAGGCAACACGCAGCAATAAAACGGGCACTCATTGAATCAGTCTTCCTTCGGCACAACCCAGAAAATCTGCACACCACCATCATCCCGGTAAGCAAGGGTGACGTTGTCGTTCTCCGCGATTTCCTCCAGCAAGCGCTGCCATTCATCCTCGGGTTCGTCCGGCAAGCGGAAGATCAAGGCGGCCTTGGCCTTCTGGGCGTTGGTCGAGTTGATGATCTTTTGCACACGAATGGCCAGGCGTGCGTAAGCGTCAGGTGGAGTTGGCGCTGCGGAGGAGGACTTTGCCACGGAGAGTTCCTTAATTAGCTGTACGTGCATACAGTATTTAACTGTAAGCGATTTCGCAACTGCTTAAAACTCAAGGCGTCCATCTGACAGCGGTTTAGGTGGGTTGGTGTAGGGCGGAGGATTTTTAACGAAGGGTTTTTCGAGGTGGCAGAGGCGAGTGAACCCGCCGCTGCCGAGGTATCACCGGGGGATCAATATTCCCAGAAAATACGTTGCAACTCTTTGCTGTCCTGGGTCTTGGTCAGGGCGACCATCGCCAGAATGCGGGCTTTCTGTGGGTTCAGGTCAAGTGCTGCAACCCAATCGTACTTGTCGTCAGGCTGTTCGGCGTTACGCAGAACCATACCGCCGGCATTGACGTGGGAAGAACGAATGATCTGCACGCCTTGCTTACGCAGTTCCACCAAGGCCGGAACGACTTTGGACGACACCGAGCCATTGCCGGTGCCCGCGTGGATGATGGCTTTGGCACCAGCCTGGGCCAGGGCTTTGTAGGCGGTGTCGCTTACGTTGCCGTAACCGTAGGCGATTTCAACATCGGGCAGGCTCTTGATGTTCTTGATGTCGAATTCCGAGTCGGTGGTGTGACGCTTGGCCGGCAGGCGGAACCAGTAGGATTTGCCTTCAACCACCATGCCCAATGGGCCCCATGGGCTCTTGAACGCTTCGGTCTTGATGTTGATCATCTTGCTGACGTCGCGACCCGACTGGATCTCGTCGTTCATGGTCACCAGCACGCCTTTGCCGCGTGCATCTTTGCTGCCGGCCACAGCCACGGCGTTGTACAGGTTGAGCATGCCGTCCGCCGACATGGCGGTGCCTGGACGCATGGAGCCGACCACGACGATGGGCTTGTCGGTCTTTTCCACCAGGTTGAGGAAGTAGGCTGTTTCTTCCAGGGTGTCGGTACCGTGGGTGATCACGATGCCGTCCACGTCTTTGCTGTCGGCCAGTTCGGCGACGCGACGGCCCAGTTGCAGCAGGTTGTCGTTGTTGATGCTTTCTGACGCAATTTGCATCACTTGCTCGCCGCGCACATTGGCGATCTGGCTAAGCTCAGGAACACCGGCGATCAATTGCTCGATACCGACCTTGGCCGCCTGGTAGGTGGCACTGTTGGCCGCGCTGGCACCCGCACCGGCGATGGTGCCGCCGGTGGCAAGGATCACCACGTTGGACAGTTTGGTCTTGGTTTCAGCTTCCTTTGCCTGGGCGGCAACGGGGAACAGCAGCAGGAGGGCCAATGCGCCCGGGACAAAGTTCTTCAGTGCAGATTTCATTATTTTTCTCTCTGGTTTTTGATGAGTGCTGTAGCAGGTTCATCTAGAACACCCGGGCGATGCTGAATGCCGCGAGGTGCTGGGTTAGAGCAGGATCTGTACCAAGCTGAATCAGTTATTGGTTTTAAATTAAGTGATTGTTCCATAAGGGATTTAATTTATTTATCAGTAAGGTTTTTCTGACAGTTGTCCGGCTTTCCGAACGTCGGAGCGTGTCGCGTTCGGTTGTCCGAAAAAGGTTCATCGGCTGGCTCGGGCGGCTGTGTGGCAATGCCGTACTGGTCTGTCGTTTTAGAGAACGGCCAGGGGCAGTCGATGTTTAACAATACCCATCGCAGGGCGCGAAGGCAGGGGCTAGAGGGATTGCATGAAAGACTGTTTTCTACCGTTGACAAATCTCGACAAGATTCGCATAGTTTGAATAACGCAAACGTTTGCGAGATGTTTCACGTAGCGCTCCAGGGGCCACGTGATAGCTCGTATCAGCCACCCGGGTGGGAGGCTGCCGAAGCACGCTTCGGTGCAAGCGTTGCTTACAATAATCATAAGATCGGAGTGAACCCATGAAGCTGCCATTTGCAGGACGTCTTCTTGCTGTCGCTGTGCTTGCTGCCGCATCCGCTGCTCTACCTTTCTCCTCTGCATTCGCTGACGCCGCCAAACCCAAGGTCGGCCTGGTTATGAAATCTCTCGCCAACGAGTTTTTCGTGACCATGCAAGGCGGCGCCAAGGACTACCAAAAAGCCCACGCCAACGACTTCGACATGATCACCAACGGGATCAAGAACGAAACCGATACCAGCGCGCAGATTGATATCGTCAAGCAGATGATCCTGTCCAAGGTAGATGCCATCGTTATTGCGCCGGCAGACTCCAAGGCGCTGGTAAAGATGCTGGAAGATGCTTCCAAAGCCGGGATCAAGGTGGTCAACATCGACAACCGCCTGGACCCGGATGTGCTGAAAAGCAAAAACCTCGACATCCCCTTCGTAGGCCCGGACAACCGCAAAGGTTCCAAGCTGGTGGGTGACTACCTGGCCAAGCAACTGACGGCAGGTGACAAGGTCGGCATCATCGAGGGCGTACCCACCACCACCAACGCTCAGCAGCGCACTGCAGGCTACAAGGATGCGATGGATGCCGCCGGCATGAAGATCGTGTCCACCCAATCCGGTAACTGGGAAATCGACCAGGGCCAGAAAGTCGCCTCCGCCATGCTGAGTGAATACCCAGACCTCAAGGCCCTGCTGGCCGGTAACGACAACATGGCCCTGGGCGCTGTCTCCGCCGTACGTGCGGCAGGCAAGGCCGGCAAGGTGCTGGTGGTTGGCTACGACAACATCGAAGCCATCAAGCCGATGTTGCAGGATGGCCGTGTGCTGGCGACCGCCGACCAGGCTGCCAAGGATCAGGCCGTGTTCGGTATCCAGAATGCGCTCAAGCTGATCAAGGGTGAAAAAGTCGATGCCAAAGACGGCGTGATCGAAACCCCCGTCGAACTCGTCCTCAAGAAGTAATCCTGGCGGCACCCAACAGCGCCCGCTCGTCCTGAGCGGGCGCCTGGAGATTTTCCTATGTCATCTTCCGCACCGAACGCTGTCCTCTCGGTCAGCGGTATCGGCAAGACCTATGCCCAACCGGTGCTGTCCGACATCACCCTGACGCTCAATCGCGGGGAAGTGCTGGCGCTGACCGGTGAGAACGGTGCAGGCAAGAGCACCTTGTCGAAGATTATCGGCGGGCTGGTCACACCAACCACCGGGCACATGCAATTCAACGGTCAGGACTATCGCCCTGGCAGTCGTACCCAGGCTGAAGAACTGGGCGTGCGCATGGTTATGCAAGAGCTCAACCTGCTGCCGACGTTGACCGTGGCCGAAAACCTGTTCCTGGATAACCTGCCCAGCCACTGTGGCTGGATCAGTCGCAAACAGTTGCGCAAGGCCGCCATCGAAGCCATGGCCCAGGTCGGCCTGGACGCCATCGACCCGGATACCCTGGTCGGCAGCCTCGGTATCGGCCACCAGCAAATGGTCGAGATTGCCCGCAACCTGATCGGTGACTGCCACGTACTGATCCTCGACGAACCCACGGCCATGTTGACGGCCCGTGAAGTCGAAATGCTGTTTGAACAAATCACCCGCCTGCAGGCACGTGGCGTGGCGATCATTTATATTTCGCACCGGCTGGAAGAGCTCGCCCGTGTCGCCCAGCGCATTGCGGTACTGCGTGACGGCAAGCTGGTGTGCGTCGAGCCGATGGCCAACTACAACAGCGAGCAACTGGTGACCTTGATGGTCGGTCGCGAACTGGGCGAACAGTTTGACCTGGGCCCACGCACCATCGGCGGCCCGGCCCTGACGGTGAAAGGCCTGACCCGTTCGGACAAAGTCCGTGACGTGTCCTTTGAAGTACGTGCTGGTGAGATCTATGGCATTTCCGGCTTGATCGGCGCAGGCCGTACCGAGCTGCTGCGCTTGATCTTCGGCGCCGACCTGGCCGACAGCGGCACTGTGGCGCTGGGCTCGCCGGCCCAAGTGGTGAGCATCCGTTCGCCGGTGGACGCGGTAGGCCATGGCATTGCCCTGATCACCGAGGACCGCAAGGGCGAAGGCCTGCTACTGACCCAATCCATCAGCGCCAATATCGCGCTGGGCAACATGCCCGAAATCTCCGGTGGCGGGGTGGTCAATGGCCGCGACGAAACGGCTTTGGCCAAACGCCAGATCGATGCCATGCGTATTCGCAGTTCCAGCCCGGCACAGTTGGTGTCCGAGCTGTCCGGCGGTAACCAGCAGAAAGTGGTGATTGGCCGCTGGCTGGAGCGCGACTGCGCGGTGATGCTGTTTGATGAGCCAACCCGTGGCATCGACGTCGGTGCGAAGTTCGACATCTATGCCTTGCTTGGCGAATTGACCCGCCAGGGCAAAGCGCTGGTGGTGGTGTCCAGTGACCTGCGTGAACTCATGTTGATCTGTGACCGCATCGGCGTGCTGTCTGCCGGGCGCCTGATCGAAACGTTCGAGCGTGACAGCTGGACCCAGGACGAATTGCTTGCTGCCGCCTTTGCCGGCTATCAAAAACGTGATGCGCTGCTCAACGACGCAGTGCTTAGGGATGCCCCATGAAAACCACAACTTCCCCCGGTAAAGCCGGCGGCAACTTCTACGGCCTGGGCACCTATCTGGGGCTGGCGGGTGCTTTGTTGGCGATGATTGCGCTGTTCTCGGTACTCAGCGATCACTTCCTGTCCTATGACACCTTCAGCACGCTGGCCAACCAGATCCCGGATTTGATGGTGCTGGCCGTCGGCATGACGTTTATTTTGATCATTGGCGGCATTGACCTGTCGGTGGGCTCGGTGCTGGCGCTGGCGGCGTCAGCGGTCAGTGTGGCGATCCTTGGCTGGGGCTGGAGCGTATTGCCGGCTGCCGTATTGGGCATGGGTTGTGCGGCACTGGCCGGTACTATTACCGGTTCGATCACTGTGGCCTGGCGCATTCCGTCGTTTATCGTGTCCCTCGGCGTATTGGAAATGGCCCGTGGCGTCGCGTACCAGATGACCGGTTCGCGTACGGCCTATATCGGCGATTCGTTTGCTTGGCTGTCCAACCCGGTTGCTTTCGGTATTTCGCCTTCATTCATTATTGCGTTGCTGGTGATCATCGTCGCCCAACTGGTGTTGACCCGCACCGTGTTTGGTCGATACCTGATCGGCATTGGCACCAACGAAGAGGCCGTGCGCCTGGCGGGGATCAATCCCAAGCCCTACAAGATCCTGGTGTTCAGCCTGATGGGCCTGTTGGCCGGTGTGGCAGCGCTGTTCCAGATTTCGCGCCTGGAAGCGGCGGATCCGAATGCCGGCTCCGGCCTGGAACTGCAAGTGATCGCAGCGGTGGTTATCGGCGGCACCAGCCTGATGGGCGGACGCGGTTCGGTTATCAGCACTTTCTTTGGGGTGTTGATTATTTCGGTATTGGCCGCAGGTCTGGCGCAGATCGGCGCGACGGAACCCACCAAGCGCATCATTACCGGTGCCGTGATTGTGATTGCCGTAGTCCTCGATACCTACCGCAGCCGCCGCGCCAGTCGGCGGGGCTGAGCCATGGCAACGATCAAGGATGTGGCAGCGCTTGCGGGTATTTCCTACACCACGGTGTCCCATGTGGTGAACAAGACGCGCCCGGTCAGTGAGCCGGTACGGATCAAGGTTGAAGCGGCGATCAAGCAACTGGACTACGTGCCCAGTGCCGTTGCGCGGTCGCTCAAGGCCAAGACCACGGCCACCATCGGTTTGCTGGTGCCCAACAGCCTCAACCCCTACTTTGCCGAACTGGCCCGAGGTATCGAGGATTACTGCGAGCGTAATGGCTATTGCGTGATCCTGTGCAATTCCGACGACAACGCCGAAAAGCAGCGCAACTATTTACGAGTGTTGCTTGAGAAGCGCATCGACGGCCTGATCGTTACCTCGGTGGGCGGCGATGACAGTGGCCTGGCCGCCGGCTTGAGCGCGGTACGCACGCCCATGGTGATTGTCGACCGGGCGCTGGACGGCATTGATGTTGACCTGGTGCGCATCGACCACGAGGAGGGCGCCTACCTGGCGACGCGGCATTTGCTGGAGTTGGGGCATCGGGATATCGCCTGTATCGGCGGCCCTGCCCGAACCCGTGTCGCGCAGATGCGTTTGGCGGGCTATCACCGCGCCCTGCGTGAAGCAGGGGTGGAGGTGGCGACCAATCGAGTCCAAGAAAGCGATTTCACCAGCACTGGCGGGTATGCCGCCGCCGTGCATTTGTTGGCGCAAAACCCGCCCAGCGCAATTTTCGCCAGTAACGACATGATCGGTTTCGGCGTGTTGCGTGCAGCGGCCGAGCGCAATATCCGCGTGCCCGGCGAGCTCTCGGTGATCGGTTTCGACGATATTCAAATGGGCCGTTACGTTTACCCGGCGTTGACGACGGTCGGACAGTCCATCGTGCAATTGGGTGAGACGGCGGCTGAGCTTTTACTGAAACGAATTGCTACACCCCAACTGCCGATCGATCAACGCATTGTGACGCCGAGCATTGTATTGCGTGAGTCCACGGCGCCCGTCGCCGGTGTCTTCGCCCAATACCGCTGAACCGAATTGATGAGTACTGATGTATGCCAGCAAAAGTAGTGGTAGTAGGCAGTTTGAACATGGACCTGGTCACCCGCGCCAGCCGGTTGCCCCGTGCAGGTGAAACCCTGGTCGGCCAGACGTTCACCACAGTGCCCGGCGGCAAGGGCGCCAACCAGGCGGTGGCATCGGCGCGGCTGGGGGCGGATGTTGCGATGATTGGCTGCGTCGGCACCGATGCCTACGGCACTCAATTGCGTAACGCGTTGCGGGTGGAGGGGATCGATTGCCAGGCCGTCAGCAGCGTGGACGGTTCCAGCGGCGTGGCGCTGATTGTGGTGGATGACAGCAGCCAGAACGCAATTGTGATCGTCGCTGGCGCCAACGGTGAGCTGACGCCAGCTTCGCTGCAGGCGTTTGACGCAGTACTGCAGGCGGCCGATGTGGTGGTCTGCCAGTTGGAAGTACCGATGGATACCGTGGGCTTCACACTTAAGCGCGGCCGCGAATTGGGCAAGACGGTCATCCTCAACCCGGCGCCGGCCAGCGCGCCGCTGCCGGCCGAATGGTACGCCTCGGTTGATTACCTGATTCCCAACGAAAGCGAAGCCACTGCGTTGAGCGGCATTACGGTCGACTCCCTGGACAGCGCGAAGTTGGCCGCTACTCACCTGATCAAAGCCGGCGCGGGCAAGGTCATCATCACGCTGGGCTCACAAGGCGCTTTATTTACTGACGGCCAGGCGTATGAGCATCTGCTGGCGCCCAAGGTCAAGGCCGTGGATACCACGGCAGCCGGTGACACCTTTGTCGGCGGTTTTGCCGCGGCGTTGGCCAGTGGCAAAAGCGAAGCCGAGGCGATCCGTTTTGGCCAGGTTGCGGCGGCGTTGTCGGTGACCCGCGCCGGTGCGCAACCCTCCATTCCTACGCTGCATGACGTACAAGGTTTTGTGTCCCCATGAAAAAGACCCCACTGCTCAATATCGCCCTGTCGCGCGTGATCGCCGCCCTGGGCCACGGAGATATCCTGGTGATCGGTGATGCCGGTTTGCCGGTGCCGCCGGGCGTCGAACTGATTGATCTGGCGTTGACCCAAGGCATTCCGGACTTCATCAGCACGTTGCGCGTTGTGCTTAGCGAAATGCAGGTGGAAAGCCATGTGCTCGCCGAAGAAATCCTGCTCAAGCAGCCACCGGCACTGAGCGCGCTCAATACCCTCACGGAGCAGGCGGCCCTCGGTGAACGACGCCTGGTCAATCATGAGGAATTCAAGCAGTTGAGCCGCAAGGCGCGTGCTGTGGTGCGCACTGGCGAGTGCCAGCCGTACTGCAATATTGCGTTGGTGTCTGGCGTAACCTTCTAAAGTAGCCCTGCGACAAGGAGTGTTTTATGCAACGTGGTCTTCCCATCCTGAGAAACCTGTTTCGGAGTGTCCTGCTTTTGTCCGCACTGACTGCTGCAAGCGCCCAGGCGGCGGAAAAAATCGACCTGATCATCGACACCGACCCAGGCGCCGACGATGTGGTGGCGTTGCTGTTTGCCATGGCCTCCCCGCAGGAGCTGAGTATTCGTGCATTGACCACGGTTGCTGGCAACGTGCGCCTGGACAAGACTTCCCGCAACGCACGGTTGGCGCGTGAGTGGGCAGGGCGGGAGGATATACCGGTATACGCCGGCGCACCGAAACCGCTGCTGCGCACGCCGATCTACGCTGAGAACATCCATGGCAAGGAAGGTATTTCCGGCGTCACCGTGCATGAGCCGAAAAAAGGCCTGTCTGAAGGCAATGCCGTGGATTACCTGATCAAGACCCTGAGCGCCGCCAAGCCCCACAGCATCACAATTGCAATGCTCGGCCCGCAGACCAACCTGGCGCTGGCGCTGAGCCAGGCTCCCGAGATCACCCAAGGCATCAAGGAAGTCGTGGTGATGGGTGGTGCGCACTTCAATGGCGGCAATATCACGCCAGTGGCGGAGTTCAACCTGTTTGCCGACCCTGTGGCGGCGGAAATTGTGCTCAAGAGTGGTGTCAAGCTCACCTACCTGCCGCTGGACGTCACCCACAAGGTGCTGACCAGTGAAGCGCGCTTGAAGAAAATCGCCGACCTGAATAACAACGCCAGCAAAGTCGTCAGTAATATTCTCAATGAATACGTTAAGGGTGACATGGAGCACTACGGCATCCCGGGTGGCCCGGTGCATGACGCTACCGTCATCGCCTACCTGCTCAAGCCATCGTTGTTCAGTGGGCGCCAAGCCAACATGGTGGTCGACAGTCGCGAAGGTCCTACCTTTGGCCAAACCATCGTCGACTGGTACGACGGGCTCAAGCAGGAAAAAAATGTGTTCTGGGTTGAGAATGGCGACGCCCAGGGCTTCTTCGATCTGCTGACCGAACGCCTGGCGCGCCTCAAGTAAGCGGCTGGCCGGTCGGCGTTCGCCGGCCGGTTCTTATTCGCGCTCGGGGTTATGTGCGCCCATGTGATCGGCTGGGTACTTTTCGAATACCTGGCCGATGAATGCTTGTGCTGCCTGGGTCCCCAATTCCTTGACCAGCAGGTCGATGCCGATGATCGCCAACTCTTCCGGGCTACCGGGGCTGTAGGAGCTTTGCCCTTGGGGCCACTTGGCTTTGATATCGGCTTGGAGCGTTACGGTGGTCATGGAAGTCTCACGGGGCTGGAAAATGCAGGGCAGTGCTAAAAAGCGGGTCTTACTGGGGCAGTTAACCATTTTGTATCGCGTTTGGCACTGATACTTAGGCATGAGGTGCTTCGGAATGGAGCGGGCGCTGTGCGACACTGCCTGCCTGTTTAATTGACGGGGAACTCCACGTGCAGATCGATTTGAATAACGCCGAGAGCCTCACCCTGGCCGCCGTGCGCCAACTGCTTGCCAGTGCCAGTGACGACGAACACACCCAACTGCGGGTCACCAAGGCCGGTATCGCGTATATCTCGTCGGGGAAGGCCGTGGGGGGGGTGGATATCGACGGGTTGCTGTTCCGCCTGGAAACCTGGGCCAAGGGCTCAGGTTATGTCGGTAATGTAGCGGCCAGTGACGAGGTCTGGGTCACGCAGATTTTCAACGCGCTGAAGCAGAATTGGCCAAAGCCGCCGTTTGATTACATCGACATCTACTGATTGCGTTCATATCTGGTCACGATTGCCCGGGCGAATGCCTGCCGATAGTCAGGCAGACTTGGCCAACGGCAGTTTACGTCTTGAAACCAATTTGCCAGACCGCTGTCGCACGATCTCTGTCCATTTTTTATCATAGGAGGCTTCATGCCTTGGAAGCTCGCATCATTCGGTACTTTGTTGGCAGCACTCGCGTTGGCGGGTTGCAGCACCCCGGGTGCCTCTGAGCCAGCCAAAGACGCCACCGTGGCCGATGCCGGTCATAGCCGCTGTGAGGCAAAGGCCGCCGAATTCACCATCGGCCAGAAAGCGTCGCCCCAGTTGCTGGAACAGGCCCGTACTCGCGCTGGCGCGCAGAACGCCCGGATCCTCAAGCCTAACGACATGATCACCCTGGAGTACCGCTCCGACCGCCTTAACCTGAACACCGACGACAATCTGGTGATCACGCGGGTCAATTGCGGCTAAGTCGTTCCTGGTTTTTGCAGCACCCATAAAAAACCCCGTCACATGGACGGGGTTTTTTTAGCTCAGCGGAGAATTACTCGCCGCGAACCTGTGCAGCTTGCATACCCTTTTGGCCTTTCTCAGCCACGAAGGAAACGGTTTGGCCTTCTTTCAGGCTTTTGAAACCGTCGCTTTCGATAGCTTTGAAGTGTACGAACAGGTCGTCACCGCCACCTTGAGGAGTGATGAAGCCGAAGCCTTTTTCATCGTTGAACCATTTAACGGTGCCGGTTTGGCGATTAGACATGGTGTATCTCCAAGAAACATATATTTTCAGTAGTACTGTGCTGCTCAGGCCAACTGGGCACACCGGGCTATCATAGTCGAAATGTTCGGCTTGGGAGCCCCCCCAAGGCATTGTTTGCTAATCAATAGCGTTGCGTTTAGTGCTTGAGTCGGCTGAAAGCCCCGATCTACGGGGCTTTGGCGCGAAATATCAGCTGGTAAAAAAAGCCGTAAAAGCTGCGTAATTTGTAAGAAATGGCAGTTTTCGGGCGGTTTTTTCAGCAAAACGGCCGTCTGATCAGGGGCTGTTCTTACTTTTTCTTCACGACTTTGCAGGACGAAATGGCCGCGACGGCTTTGTTTTTGAGCTCGGGTTTGGCGTTCTGGTTGGTCATCAGTTCCTTGATTTCCGCCGTGCTCAATTCAGCGTTAATTTTGTCGGCGCCACATTCGCAATGGTCTTTGGCGGTTTTGACGTCCACGTTCTGGCTAGCTGCAGCGCTGCAGTCTTTGACGAAGCTGTCGCGGGCACCGGCTGGCCAGTTCGACGGGGCTGCTGCCTGGGCGCCGAGTGAGATAAGGGTCAGGGATGCGGCGAGAGCGAGAGTAGAGGTAAAACGCATCATGGGATGCTCCTTTGGGTCGAGGACGAACGGCGATTCTCAGTGGGTTTGAGGCATTGCGTACAGCTCAAGTTCCGTTTTGCAGCTACAAAGCCGGGAATTTGTCATTACGTGGGGTAGCGTCGGCGCGGTGACCGTTCATCTGTGCTAGCATCCTCGGCCTGGCTATTCCCAGGCGTGCCATTTGCCGCCTTGCCATGTTTTTTTAGCTCACTCCAGTCACTCTGGTTCGATTATCGGTTGGCCGAAAGGCTCCTGCCGCTGTAAGGCAGGCGTTCATCTCTGAACGGCCTGGTATTGGATCTTGTACTGGCTCATCCCAACCCACGTGACCTTTGGTAGGGGTCACCACTAGGAGAGGAGGCGCCATGCCAACTATTACTCTTCCCGACGGCAGTCAACGTTCATTCGATCATCCGGTTTCCGTAGCCGAGGTCGCCGCATCCATTGGTGCAGGCCTGGCCAAGGCCACCGTTGCCGGCAAGGTCGACGGCAAGCTGGTTGATGCCAGCGACCTGATCACCACCGATGCCAGCCTGCAAATCATCACGCCCAAGGATCAAGAGGGGTTGGAGATCATTCGCCACTCTTGCGCTCACCTGATTGGCCATGCGGTCAAGCAGCTGTACCCGACGGCAAAAATGGTGATCGGTCCGGTCATTGACGAAGGCTTCTATTACGACATCGCCTATGAGCGTCCTTTCACCCCGGACGATCTGGCTGCGATCGAGCAGCGCATGCATGCGTTGATCGAAAAAGATTACGACGTGATCAAGAAAGTCACGCCGCGCGCCGAAGTGATCGATGTGTTCACTGCCCGTGGCGAAGACTACAAGTTGCGTCTGGTAGAAGACATGCCGGACGAACAGGCCATGGGCCTGTACTACCACGAAGAATACGTCGACATGTGCCGTGGCCCGCACGTGCCGAATACGCGTTTCCTCAAGTCGTTCAAGCTGACCAAGTTGTCCGGCGCCTACTGGCGTGGCGATGCGAAGAACGAGCAACTGCAGCGCATCTACGGCACTGCCTGGGCTGACAAGAAGCAGCTGGCCGCCTACATCCAGCGCATCGAAGAAGCCGAGAAACGTGACCACCGCAAGATCGGCAAACGCCTGAACCTGTTCCACCTCCAGGAAGAAGCGCCGGGCATGGTGTTCTGGCACCCGAACGGCTGGACCCTGTACCAGGTACTTGAGCAGTACATGCGCAAGGTTCAGCGCGACAACGGCTACCTGGAGATCAAGACTCCCCAGGTCGTTGACCGCAGCCTGTGGGAGAAATCCGGGCACTGGGCCAACTACGCCGACAACATGTTCACCACTCAGTCGGAAAACCGCGACTACGCCATCAAGCCCATGAACTGCCCGTGCCACGTGCAGGTGTTCAACCAAGGCTTGAAGAGCTACCGCGAGCTGCCGATGCGTTTGGCCGAGTTCGGTGCTTGCCACCGTAACGAGCCTTCGGGTGCGCTGCACGGCATCATGCGTGTGCGTGGCTTTACTCAGGACGACGCGCACATCTTCTGCACTGAAGAGCAGATGCAGGCTGAATCCGCTGCGTTCATCAAGTTGACCATGGACGTTTATCGCGATTTCGGCTTTACCGAAGTCGAGATGAAGCTGTCCACTCGTCCGGAAAAACGCGTCGGTTCCGACGAGCTGTGGGATCGCGCCGAAGCTGCACTGGCCGCAGCGCTAGACAGTGCGGGCCTTGCGTACGATCTGCAGCCGGGTGAGGGGGCTTTCTACGGTCCTAAGATCGAGTTCTCGCTGAAAGATTGCCTTGGCCGTGTCTGGCAGTGTGGTACTCTCCAGCTCGATTTTAACCTGCCGATCCGTCTGGGAGCCGAATACGTCTCCGAAGACAACAGCCGTAAACACCCGGTTATGCTGCACCGGGCGATCCTTGGCTCGTTCGAACGGTTCGTCGGTATCCTGATCGAGCACTACGAGGGTGCATTCCCTGCGTGGCTGGCTCCGACCCAGGCAGTGATCATGAATATCACTGATAAACAGGCAGATTTTGCCGCCGAAGTTGAAAAAACTCTCAACGAAAGCGGGTTTCGTGCCAAGTCCGACTTGAGAAATGAAAAGATCGGCTTTAAAATCCGCGAGCATACTTTGCTCAAGGTTCCCTATCTTTTGGTTATCGGAGATCGGGAAGTCGAGATGCAGACTGTCGCTGTGCGTACTCGTGAAGGTGCTGACCTGGGCTCGA
This sequence comes from Pseudomonas sp. 18175, assembly GCF_050432925.1. Lineage (NCBI taxonomy): Bacteria > Pseudomonadati > Pseudomonadota > Gammaproteobacteria > Pseudomonadales > Pseudomonadaceae > Pseudomonas > Pseudomonas sp. 18175. The sequence continues at coordinate 31,065 of NZ_JBKFTO010000030.1, forward strand.
TGCCCGTCGCCCAGTTCGCTGAGTTCCTCGCGCAAGCGGTTTCCCGGCGTGGTCGCCCAGATTCGGAGTAATTATTATTAAGCGTGAAATGAGACAAGATAAACGAGCTGCACCGAAAGCCCCGATCAACGAGAATATCTCGGCACGCGAGGTTCGGTTAATTGGCGCTGACGGCGAGCAGATTGGCATCGTCTCGATTGATGAAGCGCTTCGTATCGCTGAAGAGTCCAAATTGGACCTGGTGGAAATCTCCGCCGACGCAGTCCCGCCTGTTTGCCGGGTGATGGACTACGGCAAGTCGATCTTCGAGAAGAAGAAGCAGATTGCTGCGGCGAAGAAGAACCAGAAGCAGATTCAAGTAAAAGAAATCAAGTTTCGTCCAGGGACGGAGGAAGGGGATTACCAGGTAAAACTGCGCAACCTGGTACGTTTCCTGAGTGATGGGGACAGGGCCAAGGTATCCTTGCGATTCCGCGGCCGTGAGATGGCCCACCAGGAGCTGGGGATGGAACTCCTCAAGCGGGTTGAAGCTGACCTGCTCGAGTACGGTTCGGTCGAACAGCATCCTAAGATGGAAGGACGCCAGCTGATCATGGTCATCGCCCCGAAAAAGAAGAAGTAATCAACAGGGCACGGCAGGCCTTCTGATTATGTTTATCAACTGAATGCGGAGTATCCGAACATGCCAAAGATGAAGACTAAAAGTGGTGCTGCTAAGCGGTTTCTGAAAACTGCTAACGGTATCAAGCACAAGCACGCTTTCAAGAGCCACATCCTGACCAAAATGTCGACCAAGCGTAAGCGTCAACTGCGCGGTAGCAGCTTGCTGCATCCGTCTGACGTGGCAAAAGTCGAGCGCATGCTGCGCCTTCGTTAATTTTTGGATCAAGAATAGAGGAAGTAACTCATGGCTCGTGTAAAGCGTGGCGTCATTGCCCGTAAACGTCACAAAAAAATTCTGAAACTTGCTAAAGGCTACTACGGCGCGCGTTCACGCGTATTCCGTGTTGCCAAGCAAGCGGTAATCAAGGCAGGCCAATACGCCTACCGCGACCGTCGTCAGAAAAAACGTCAGTTCCGCGCTCTGTGGATCGCTCGTATCAACGCTGGTGCTCGTGTTAACGGTCTGTCCTACAGCCGTTTCATCGCTGGCCTGAAAAAAGCTTCCATCGAGATCGACCGTAAGGTTCTGGCCGAACTGGCAGTGAACGAAAAAGCGGTGTTTGCTGCGATTGTCGAGAAAGCTAAAGCCACCTTGGCTTAAGTACCCCCGACAATCACCCTGGGCTGCTCCTGTAGCCCAAGGTGGTAAACGTCTTAAATAGGGGAAGAGCCTTCAAGCTCTTCCCCTATTTTGTATCTGGAGTCTGTACATGGAAAACCTGGACGCGCTCGTCGCTCAAGCTCTTGAGGCTGTGCAAAGCGCTGAAGATATCAATGCCCTGGAGCAAATCCGGGTTCACTACCTTGGTAAAAAAGGTGAATTGACTCAGGTGATGAAGACCCTGGGGAATTTGCCGGCTGAAGAGCGTCCGCAAGTCGGTGCGCTGATCAACGTCGCCAAGGAGCGTGTTACAGAGGTGCTCAATGCGCGCAAGGCGACGATGGAGGAGGCCGATCTAGCGGCCAAACTCGCCGCCGAGTCCATTGACGTAACCTTGCCTGGTCGTGGCCAGGCCTCGGGCGGCCTGCATCCGATTACCCGGACTCTGGAACGTATCGAGCAGTTCTTCACCCATATTGGCTACGGCATTGCCGAAGGCCCTGAGGTCGAAGACGACTACCACAACTTCGAGGCGCTCAACATCCCAGGCCATCACCCGGCCCGGTCGATGCACGACACCTTCTATTTCAACGCAAACATGCTGTTGCGCACCCATACCTCGCCGGTACAGGTCCGCACCATGGAAGCGAACAAGCCGCCGATCCGCATTGTCTGCCCAGGCCGTGTGTACCGTAGCGACTCCGATATTACCCACTCGCCGATGTTCCACCAGGTCGAAGGCCTGCTGGTTGATCGCGATATCAACTTCGCCGACCTCAAAGGCACCATCGAAGAGTTCCTGCGGGTGTTCTTCGAGAAGGAGCTGGCGGTGCGTTTCCGTCCATCGTTCTTCCCGTTCACCGAGCCGTCCGCTGAAGTCGACATGGAATGCGTGATGTGCAGCGGTAAAGGCTGCCGCGTCTGCAAGCAGACCGGCTGGCTGGAAGTGATGGGCTGCGGCATGGTTCACCCTAACGTGCTGCGCATGTCTGGGATCGACCCAGAAGAATTCTCGGGCTTTGCCTTCGGCATGGGCGTTGAGCGTCTGGCCATGCTGCGTTACGGCGTGAACGACTTGCGTCTGTTCTTCGACAACGACTTGCGGTTCCTCGCGCAATTTCGCTAGTCGTAACGAATCTTTAGGAGAGCAGGATGAAATTCAGTGAACAATGGCTGCGTGGCTGGGTAAGCCCGCAGGTAGATCGCGACGAGCTGGTTGCTCGTCTGTCGATGGCCGGTCTTGAGGTCGATAGCGTTACGCCGGCCGCCGGTGTTTTCAGCGGCGTTGTCGTGGGTGAGGTGCTGAGCACCGAGCAGCACCCGGATGCCGACAAACTGCGTGTGTGCCAGGTCAGCAGTGGTACGGAAACCTTCCAGGTCGTGTGCGGTGCGCCAAACGTGCGTCCGGGCCTGAAGATTCCGTTCGCCATGATCGGTGCCGAATTGCCAGGCGACTTCAAGATCAAGAAAGCCAAACTGCGTGGCGTTGAGTCCAACGGCATGCTGTGCTCCCAGTCCGAGCTGCAAGTGGGCGAGGGCAACGATGGGCTGATGGAACTGCCGGCCGACGCGCCAGTAGGTCAGGACATCCGTGTTTACCTGGAGCTTGAAGACGCCAGCATCGAGGTCGACCTGACCCCGAACCGCGGCGACTGCTTGTCCCTGGCTGGCTTGGCCCGTGAAGTGGGCGCGCTTTACAACGCGCCGGTCACCCGTCCAGTGGTTGCTGCTGTGCCGGCCGTGCACGACGAAGTGCGCCCGATCGAAGTCATCGCACCCAACGCCTGCCCGCGTTACCTGGGCCGTGTGATTCGTAACGTCGACCTGTCCAAGCCTACGCCGCTGTGGATGGTTGAGCGTCTGCGTCGCGCCGACGTGCGCAGCATCGACGCTGCCGTCGATATCACCAACTACGTAATGCTGGAGCTGGGCCAACCGCTGCATGCCTTCGATCTCGCCGAAATCAACGGTGGCATCCGCGTACGCATGGCCGAAGAAGGCGAGAAGCTGGTTCTGCTGGATGGCCAGGAAGTCAGCCTGCGTGCCGATACCTTGGTCATTGCCGACCATTCCCGTGCCCTGGCGATTGCTGGCGTGATGGGTGGCGAGCACAGCGGTGTGTCCGCGACCACCCGCGACGTATTCCTTGAAAGCGCGTTCTTCGACCAGATCGCTATCGCTGGCAAGGCCCGTTCCTACGGCCTGCACACCGATGCTTCGCACCGCTACGAGCGTGGCGTGGACTGGAAGCTGGCCCGTGAAGCCATGGAGCGCGCCACTGGCCTGCTGCTGGAAATCACCGGTGGCGAAGCTGGCCCAATCACCGAAACCGTCAACGAACAGTACCTGCCGTCCGTTGCGCCGATCACCCTGCGTGCCAAAAGCGTTGAGCAGATGCTGGGCCTGGTGATCGAACCGGCTGAAATCGAGCAACTACTGTCTGCCCTCGGTCTGGCCATCTCTGTAAGCGGGGAAGGGCAGTGGAAGGTTGAAGTACCAAGCCATCGTTTCGATATCAGCCTGGAAGTCGACCTGATCGAAGAATTGGCCCGTTTGTATGGTTACAACCGCCTGCCGGTTCGTTACCCACAAGCGCGTCTGGCGCCACAACCCAAGGCCGAGGCGCGTGCGCACCTGCCGGAGCTGCGCCGTCTGCTGGTGGCCCGCGGTTATCAGGAAGCCGTGACTTACAGCTTCATCGATCCCAAGCAGTTCGAACTGTTCAACCCAGGCGTCGAACCGCTGTTGCTGGCTAACCCGATCTCCAACGACATGGCTGCCATGCGTTCGTCGCTGTGGCCAGGTCTGGTGAAAGCACTTTCCCACAACCTGAACCGTCAGCAAGACCGCGTGCGCATGTTCGAAAGCGGCCTGCGTTTTGTCGGTCAGTTGGATGGCTTGAAGCAAGAGCCGATGCTGGCTGGCGTAGTCTGCGGTAGCCGTCTGCCGGAAGGCTGGGCGCAAGGCCGTGATGCCGTGGACTTCTTCGACGTCAAGGCTGACGTGGAAGCAGTACTGGGCTTCGCCGGTGCATTGGATGCCTTCACCTTCCTGCCTGGCAGTCACCCGGCGCTGCATCCGGGCCAGACTGCGCGCATTGAGCGTGAAGGTCGTTTGGTCGGTTTCGTCGGTGCCATCCACCCAGAGCTGTCGAAAACCCTGGGTCTTGACCGTCCGGTGTTTGTATTCGAATTAGTCCTGGCCGAAGTGGCTTCGGGCAAGATGCCGAAATTCAGCGAGCTGTCGCGCTTCCCTGAAGTGCGCCGCGACCTGGCGCTGATCGCCGACCGTGAAGTGGCCGCCACTGCCGTTCTGGATGTAATCCGTGAAAATGCAGGGGAATGGCTGACAGACCTCAGGCTATTTGACGTCTATCAGGGTAAAGGTATTGATCCGCATAGAAAAAGCCTTGCCGTTGGCTTGACCTGGCAGCATCCATCGCGCACTCTTAATGACGATGAGGTGAATACCACGACACAAAATATCCTCACCTCGCTCGAACAAAGGTTGAACGCCACGTTAAGGAAGTGACGTATGGGGGCTTTGACGAAAGCTGAGATGGCGGAACGTCTGTACGAAGAGTTGGGTCTGAACAAGCGCGAGGCCAAGGAATTGGTCGAGCTGTTCTTTGAAGAAATCAGACACGCTCTGGAAGACAACGAGCAGGTCAAATTGTCCGGTTTCGGCAATTTTGATCTGCGGGACAAACGCCAGCGGCCTGGCCGCAATCCAAAAACGGGAGAAGAAATCCCGATCACGGCTCGCCGTGTGGTCACCTTTCGTCCAGGGCAGAAGTTGAAGGCCCGAGTTGAGGCTTATGCTGGAACCAAGTCATAACGACGAGCTACCCGTCATCCCAGGCAAACGCTACTTCACCATTGGTGAAGTCAGCGAGCTTTGTGCGGTAAAACCGCACGTGCTGCGCTATTGGGAGCAGGAGTTTCCTCAACTCAACCCCGTCAAACGTACCGGGAACCGTCGGTATTATCAGCGCCAGGATGTGCTGATGATCCGACAGATCCGTGCGTTGCTGTACGACCAAGGGTTCACCATCAGCGGAGCGCGCCAGCGTATGTCCGGTGATGAGGCCAAAGACGACACCACCCAATACAAGCAAATGATCCGCCAGATGATCGCCGAGCTCGAAGATGTGCTGGTGGTTTTGAAGAAATAAATCCGGCTTTTAAAATACTTCCACATTTCAAAAGCTTGCGGTATATTCCTGATCGCTTCGTTGCGAAGCAAACCCAGTAACACGCCTAGTCGGGGCGTAGCGCAGTCCGGTAGCGCACTAGCATGGGGTGCTAGGGGTCGAGTGTTCGAATCACTCCGTCCCGACCATATTTTTCAGTAACTTAGCCGAACTCTAACCAGTTCGGCTTTTTTACGGGTAGTGACTTTTGCGGGGGCATACGGTTTATCTCCTCAAGATGGTCAGCGCTGGCCCGCGAGAGTCAGTTGCCGACACTTTGTTTGCAGCCTCAATCAGGCACTGCAATTCAGCTGTAGAATAGTGGCTCGTGATGCTGTCGTTCTTATGCCCTTGCAATGCCTTCTGATCCTCCTTTATCACGTTTGCCGCACATAGCCTTCTGCTGGGTGTGTTTCAAATCGTGAACCCGGAAAACTCTGACCCCTAGCCTTGAAATCAGAGCGGGATACGTCCAGCGAAACTTACTTTGGCATCAATGTTCTCCCCTATCGAAAACAAAGCCTGGCGCTAGGTCCAAGCTCGTACTTGGATTGCGCCTCGGCAGCTCGGCGATCAATCTCTATAAATGCCCAAGCATGTTCTGAGCGTCCGGCACGCGCTTGCCACATCTAAATAAAAAGACCAGAATAAAGACCGATATAGGAGTCTTATCTATGCAAAATATTCTGGCCGATGTGGCCGTCAGCGTATCTGAACTCAAGAAGAATCCCTCCTCCGTCTTGAGTGGTGCCAACGGCCTGCCCGTGGCCGTGCTGAACCACAATCGCGTTATGGGCTACATGGTTCCTGCAAATGTCTACGAGGCCATGGTAGCGCGCCTGGACGAACTGGAACTGGTCCAACTGGTCAAGGCACGGCTCGACGCCAACGAAACACCTGTTCGAGTATCTCTCGACGATCTGATTGGCGAGGCCGAGGCAGATATAGCCAATGGGCGTTGAGTACGAGGTCGAGTGGGATCCGAAGGCACTGAAAGAATTGCGAAAGCTTGACGGCACAATCCGCCTCCAGTTTCTGAAAAAGCTCCAGGAGCGGCAGGCAGGCCCGCGAGTGCCAAGTGATGCGCTTCACGGAATGAAGGATTGCTACAAGATCAAATTGCGAGGCGCCGGTTACCGGCTGGTGTATCGCGTTGAGGATGAGCGAATTGTCATTCTGGTGCTGGCCATCGGCAAGAGGGAGCGAAGTTCGGTGTATCAGCAGGCAGGGAAACGGTAGGCTGGTTCCCGTCCCGACCATATTTTGAAAGGGGGCCAATCACTTAGGTGATTGGCCCCCTTTTTCGTTTGCGGTTTTCACAACGCTTCACAACCCACTAAAGCATCCCCTCAACTTCTCCCAACCTCACCCGCGGAACCACGCTCTGCGGAATCCTTGAGCACTCAGAAACGTTGTAAACCCTAAAGCCATCCCTCACGACTTTACTGGCCATCAACTCAAACGACGGCAATATCCGGGTGTAGTAGTGCTGATCAAGCCCGCAAGGGGATTTGATGGACTCGTGGCTCTCATAAAACCTTCCCGATTTTTCGTTCAGGTCAACGCCCACCATAAACACCTTGGAGAAGCCGAGGTGGTACGCCAGCTGCAGCGTCAGGTAGGCCACGGTTCGTGCATCAAAGAAGCCTTTGCTCATGTCCTTGCTGAACCCAATAGGGCGTTGGCGAAGGCCGGGTAGGGGAAGATTGGCAATCAGCTCTCTGTGTTTACCTCGCACAGAATCGAACCAGGACGGTCTCTTGGCCTTGGACAACGGGTAAAGGCGCCCAGCCGGGTGAATACCCAACGACTGCGCGTGTTCCTTCCGTAACGCGACGTTTTGGCTGACGGTCATCGCGTAATTGAATAAGTCCGGCTGTTGTTGGGGAAAACCCGTATCGGTGCAGGTGTAAAACAAGGGTTTGACGTCGGTGCCCAAGAACATCGAAATGGCGCCATTCATCGTGATCATTGGCACATGGGCGAATTGTTCGAGGGGGAACGACTGAGCCGACAGGCCGGACGCAATGATGAACACTGCGCCGGTTTGCGTATTTCGGCAGGCATCAAAAGCGTTCAATCGAGGAGAGAGCTTTTCCATCGGACCCTGCCGTGCTCTGTAGTGACAATGCGGACTGCACCGGACTCTATAGGGCTCACGCAGTTCTTTTCATGAAGAAAACTACACAAACCTGCCGTCAGAACGTTTGCCCCATCGAGAACTGAAACACCTGCTTATCTGCGTTCTCAGGCGTCTTGATCGGGTACGCCAGGTTCACGCTCAGCGGCCCCAGAGGGCTGTACCAGGTCACCCCAACGCCCACCGAACTGGCCATCTGGTTCAGGTCAACGCTGCCACAGCCCTGGGTGGTGCTGAGGTAGCACTTGTCCGAATACACCGAGCCTACGTCCCAGAACAGTGAGGTGCGCACCGACTTGTTGTCTTTGATGAACGGCACCGGGAACAAGTATTCCACCCCTCCGGTGATCAGGATATTGCCGCCCAGCGCTTCGGTATCGCGGTCCGAGTAATACGCCTGGCCGGCGCTGGAATAGGTGCCGGTGGCCGGGGTGTTGCGCGGGCCAAGGGTGCCGCTTTCAAAACCGCGTACGGTGCCTTCGCCACCCGCCGTGTAGGTTTCGTAGAAGGGCAGGCTGTCTGTGGAGCCATAGCCGTTGCCGTAGCCAAGCTTGGTGTGAAATCGCAGGGTGGTGCTGTTGGTGACGGGCACGTAGGACTGCCCGGTGTAGTCGATCTTGTAGAAGCTCAGGTCGCTGCCGGGCACCGTCACCATCAAGTTAAGGTTCTGCGAATACCCGCGAGTGGCCAGCACGCCCTTGTTCAGCGTTGATTCCGACCAGCCAAGGTTAGCCTTGAAGTTGGTGAAGTCCTTGCCTTCGCGCTCGACAAAATCATAGATTTCATCGGCGCTGTAGGTACCCGGCTCAATGCTGTCGTGCTGGGCCGTCAGGCCAAAGCTCAGGCGCGAGGTTTCATTGATCGGGTAACCCAGGGTCGCGCCCAGGCCGTAGCTGTTGATCGCGTAATACGAGACCCCATCATCGTAGTACTTGTTGTAGTCGGTCTTGCTGTAGAACGCGTTGTAGCCCAGGCTCACACCGTCCGGGGTGAAGTACGGGTCGGTAAAGCCAATGTTGTACTTGCTCTGGTACTCCGAGCGGGTCAACCCCAGGCTTGCGTAGTTGCCGGTGCCGAGGAAGTTGTTCTGGGTGATCGAGCCACCCAGGATCAGGCCGGCGCTTTGGGCAAAGCCGACGCTGGCGGTGATCGACCCCGACGCTTGTTCTTCTACGGCGTAGTTCACATCCAGCTGGTCGTCCATACCTGCCACGGCGGGGGTTTCGACGTTGACCTCCTTGAAGAAACCCAGGCGCTCCAGGCGTACCTTGGACTGATCGATCAGGTAGGTCGAGGCCCAGCCGCCTTCCATCTGGCGCATCTCGCGGCGCAGCACTTTGTCGTCGGTCTTGGTATTGCCGCGAAAATTGAGCCGGTTGACGTAGGCACGCTTGCCGGGGTCGACGGCGAAGGTGATGTCCACCGTGTGGTCCTTGTCATCCGCTTGGGGCACGCCGCTGACGTTGGCAAAGGTGTAGCCCTCATTGCCCAGGCGACGGGTGATCAGCTCCGAGGTGGTGGTCATCAGCTTGCGCGAGAACACCTGGCCCTTTTGCACCAGCAGCAGTGACTGCACCTGGTCTTCGGGCACTTTGAGCTCGCCACTGAGCTTCACCGCACGCACCGTGTATTTCTGGCCTTCCTGGATATTCACGGTGATATAGACGTGCTTCTTGTCGGGCGTCATGGACACCTGGGTCGAGGCGATATCCATGTTGATGTAGCCACGGTCCAGGTAATACGAGCGCAACCGCTCCAGGTCACCGGAAAGTTTTTCCCGTGCGTACTTGTCGTCATTCTTGAAGAACGACAGCCAGTTGCTGGTCTTGAGGCTGAACTGGTCGATCAGCGCTTCATCGGGGAATACCGTGTTGCCCACCACGTTGATGTGCTGGATCGACGCCACTTCGCCCTCATTGATCTTGATCTTCACGCCCACCCGGTTGCGCGGCTGGGCCACCACTTCGGTCTCCACCGACGCCGAGTAACGCCCTTGGGCAACGTACTGGCGCTGCAACTCGTTGCGTACACCTTCCAGGGTGGCGCGCTGGAAAATCTCACCCTCGGCCAGGCCGGACTGCTTCATGCCCTTCATCAAGTCTTCGGTGGAAATGGCCTTGTTGCCCTCGAACTCAATGCTGGCAACCGAAGGGCGCTCGACTACATTGATAATCAGCACATCGCCTTCGCGGCTCAGTTGGATGTCTTGGAAGTAGCCGGTCTTGAACAGAGCGCGGGTGGAGTCCACCAGGCGTCGGTCGTCCGCTTCGTCGCCGACGTTGAGGGGCAAGGCGCCAAACACGCTGCCCGCCGACACCCGTTGCAGGCCGTTGATTCGAATATCCGAGATTTTGAAACCCTGGGCGAGTGCCAGGGAGGCATTGAGCAGCAGCGCAACCGAGCAGAGCAGGCGCGAAAAATTCATCAAGATCTTTTCCAGAACACATCGACAAGCAGCGCCGGCGCGGCCGGACTGGTGAATATCCAGCTTAAGAGCGTCGCGCGTTTGATGCGGTTAACTGAATGTCAAGTTAGGTAAAGGTTGGCCAGCAAACCCCGCGCAAGGCTGATAATGCGCAGCCCCCCACTGACGAGCCCGCGATGATCTCCGTACTGTTGGTTGACGATGACCAGGAACTGACTGGAATGCTGAGCCAATACCTGGCCAGCGAAGGCTTTGCCGCGACCGCCGTGCACACGGGGGAGGAGGGTGAAGTCGAGGCGCTGTCGGGGCGCTACAGCATGTGGTGCTGGACGTCATGCTGCCCAAACGCTCGGGTATCGAGGTGCTGCGGCGTATCCGTGCGGTGAGCCAGGTGCCGGTGGTGTTGCTCACCGCCCGTGGCGACAACATCGACCGCATCACCGGGCTTGAACTGGGCGCCGATGACTACGTGCCCAAGCCCAGTTCCCCTGGCGAGTTGGTGGCGCGTTTGCGCGCGATCATGCGCCGGGTGCAGCCGGTGGGCCAGCCAACCACCGAAATGATCAAGACCGGCGCGCTGGTGCTGTGGCCCGGCAAGCGCCAGGCCTTGTGGAACGGCGTCGAGCTGGGGGTGACCAGCACCGAATTCAGCTTGCTCGAAGAACTGGCCCGCAGCGCCGGCCAGGTGGTGAGTAAAAAGGATCTGTCCCTCAATGCCCTGGGCTGCCCGCTGACCCGCTACGACCGGCGCATCGACGTGCATATCAGCAGCATCCGGCAAAAACTCGGGCCGCGCCCGGACGCCAAGGCCTGGATCCAGAGCGTGCGCGGCCTCGGTTACCTGTTGATCGCCGAATGACCAAGCCCAGCCTGCTGTTTTGGAAACTATTCCTGGCCTTTTGGTTGGCCACCACCCTGACCTTTCTGGTGGGGATAGGTGTACTGGAGCTTGGCCGTTTCCGCCCAAACGACCCCCATGTCGAAGCCATCCTGGCGGCTGAGGAAAAGCTGTTGCAGCAATTCGGCGTCGAGGCGGGTGGCGAGTTGCTCATCGTCTGGGAGCGTCCTGCCGATGAAGGTATCGGTGTCTATGACAGCACGGGTCGATTGGTGGCGGGGGTGCCCGTTACGGACGTAGCTCATGAGCGATCAGTAACCAGCAAAGAGGGCCTGGCGCTGTCGATTCGCTCCACCCACGCGCCCGGCAAGGACCCCGGCCGGCCCTGGCACGAGATCCCACTCATCATCGGCACGGTGATGAGTGCGTTGTTCAGTGGCTACATGGCCTATTACCTGGCGTGGCCCCTGGCGTACCTGCGCCGGGCAATGAGCGATGTAGCCCAGGGGCGTTTCGAAACCCGGGTCAAGCCCGCCATGGGCAATCGCCGCGATGAAATCGTCGACCTGGCCGAAGACTGCGACCGTATGGCCAACCAATTGAAGGTGTTGGTGAACGCCCAGCAACATTTATTGCACGACATCTCCCATGAACTGCGCTCCCCCCTGACCCGTATACAGGCCGCCATCGGGCTGTTTCGCCAGGACTCTACTCGCGTGGAAATGCTGGAGCGCATCGAGCGCGAATCCGAGCGCATGGACACCCTCATCGAGGCGCTGCTGACCCTGGCGCGCCTGCAGGGACGGCCCGAGAGCATCGAGCGCGAGCCGCTGGATATTGTTGAATTGCTAAGGATGATTGTCGAGGACGCCCAGTTCGAAGCCGGCATCAAAGGCTGTCGTGTCGAGCTACACGCCGGCCCGCCGTTCATCGCCTGCGTCAGCGGTGAATTGCTGTACCGCTGCTTCGAAAACGTCATCCGCAATGCCGTGCGCTACACCCGGCCGAACACCACGGTGCGGGTATCGGCCCAGGTCAACGCCGAAGGCAACCGATTGAGCGTACAGATCACCGACCACGGCCCAGGCGTTGAAAACGAGCGGCTGCAAAGCATCTTCCATCCCTTCGAGCGTGGCGTCGGCGATGCCAGTGTGGGCTTCGGCCTGGGCCTGGCCATTGCGGCCCGGGCGGTGCAAATGCACGGCGGCACCATCGCCGCGCGCAACAAACCCGTCGGCGGTCTCACGGTGGAGATCAACCTCCACAGCGCACGATCTTTACACGACATTACATTGGCTTGACCGCCCTGTACGTGGCGCCTGATTAGACTTGCCGCCATTGATTGAGTGGAGGTGGCGATGTTTCAGGTGCATAAAAAGGGCTTTGTGTCCGGCAGGAAAATGGTCGACGGCCTGGTCCCCTACGACTTCTTCTGCGAAGACAACCCGGCGATCAATCTGTTTGTATTCACGGGTGCGGCCACGCCGCAAGCCACGGTAGAAGAACAGACGCTATGGGGCTTCACGCGCCTGGAGCGCTTCGAGGCGATGAGCGCCGCGCTGGTCACCCACAAGAAACACGCCGGCTGGTTCCAGAGCGTCAGCGTGCTGACCGGGCCGAACCAGAACGGCACCCAAAGCGTGAAGTTCCAGCGCGTGCTGAAGATCATCAAGCACGCCAGCGCTGCTCGGAAGGTGGACTACGAAATCCTCACCGACGAAGGCGACATCTACTTCACGCGCCAGAGTCTCTCTCCCGACAGCGCACAAACCATCATCTATTCAGCAGAACCTGCGCTGGCCATGTAACTCAAGGTCATGCGGCTCAACGCACGAATGCCCACTGCCAGGCTTGGGTCGTCCACCTGGAACCCCGGCGAGTGCGTCGGCCATACGGTCTTGCCTTCCAGCGCGGGCGGCGTGACGCCCATGCGCATGAAAATCCCCGGCACTTGGCGCGCGTATTCGGCGAAGTCGTCGGCGCCATAGGTGCCATTGTCGATGCGTACGGGAGTGGTCGACACCTGTTGCAGCTCCGGCAGTAATTGGTCCACCAGCGCGGTGTTGTTGTAGCCGGCGCGGTAGTTGCCCGGCAGGTACTCGATCTTGGCGGACGCCCCCGACGCCAGGGCGATCTGCTCGGCGGTGCGAGTCATGCGTTGCAGCAGATCCTCGCGCTGCTCATCGCTGACAGTACGGATCGAGCCTTCCAGGCGCACCTCGGCGGGGATGATGTTATGCCGGTCACCCGCCTCGATACGGCCCACGGAAATCACCGGCGCGGGCAACAGGCTGAGGTTCGACTGGCGGCTGGGAATGGTCTGCCACGCCAGGATCACCTGGGCTGCTACCGGCACGGGGTCGATACCGGTCCAAGGGAAGGCGGCGTGGGTCTGGCGACCGATGATGTGCGCCACAAAGGTGTCTGCCGCCGCCGTGGTGCGCTGGCGGCTGAGGGTGAAGGTGCCGGCCGTGCCTGCGGTGACGTGGATGCCGAAGATCACCGCGGGTACCGGGTTTTGCAACGCGCCTTCCTTGATCATCAACTGTGCGCCACCTTGCTCACCCAGCGGCGGGCCTTCCTCGGCCGGTTGGAAGATCAACTTGAGTGTGCCTGGCAGTTGCTCGCGATGGGCCGCCAACACTTCGGCCACCCCCAGTGCCATGACCATATGGGCGTCGTGACCGCAGGCATGCATCACCCCGACCTCCTTGCCCCGGCTGCGAAAGTCCCCGCCTTCATCCTTGCTGCGCACGGTCGAGGCGTAGGGCAGGCCGGTCTGTTCGGTGAGGGGCAGCGCGTCCAATTCGGCACGAATCGCCACCACCGGCCCAGGCTTGCCGCCACGCAGAATACCGATCACGCCGGTGTGGGCGATGCCGGTCTGCACCTCCAACCCCAGTTCGCGCAGGCGTTGGGCGATGCGTTCACTGGTGTGGAATTCGCGGTTGCCCAGTTCCGGCTGTTGGTGGATGGCGTGGCGCAGTTCGATCACGCCGGGCAGGGCTTGGCGGATTTGTGCATCCAGATCCGCCCAAGGTTCAGCGGCCGATGCGACGCCGCACGACAGCAACAGAAAAAAAGCTAGCTTGGACATATCCGGGCTCAATAAGTAAACGCAATCGGCGGCGCTTTGGCGTTCAGCAAGTAATCACCGATGGCCTTGTACTTGTAGGCCAGGGCGTCATGGGTGGTGTGGGTGCGCGCATTGCGCCAGTGGCGGTCGAAGTTGTAGCGCGACTGGGTTGTCGCGGCGCCGCCCACTTCATACAGGCGCTCGCACACAAACAGCGCGGCGCGGGTCGAAGCAATCTTGGCTTCGGCCACTGCAATCGAAGATTTCACCAAAATGGCCTCCAACTCCTCACCCTCGGCCAGGCCCTGCAATTGGGTGCGCGCCGCCAGGTCCACCGCGCCGGCGGCTTTCTCCACCAAGGCTTCGGCGCCGTGAATGCGTGCCGCCAGGTCACCCAGCGTGTGCAGGATGTACGGGTCGTGGCGCGCCGAATCCACGCCACTTTCGCGCACCGGTCGTGCACCCGTGCGTGCCCATGCCACCGCGTCATCCAGCGCCGCCAGGCCAATGCCGACATCCAGCGCGCAGTGGATCAACTGCGCGCTGGCGCCGACATAGTTGCGGCGCTGGTACCACTGCGCCAGCGGAATCACTTGTTCCGGGCGCACCGGCACATTTTCCAGCAAGGTGCTGCCGCTGGCGGTGACGCGCTGGCCCATGCCGTCCCAGTCGTCCAGCAAGGTAATCCCGGCCGTGTCGGCGGGCAGCATCACGTACACCGCGTGGCCAGCCTCGTCCACCGCCTGGATTTTCAGCAAGTCGGCAAACAGGCAGCCGGTGCTGTAGAACTTGCTGCCATTGAGCACCAGTTGGTCGCCGCGCCGCTCCAGGCGCGTCTGGATTTCACCGCGAAAAGTGCCGCTGCGCTCGGCAATCGCCCCCGATGACAACTGGCGCTTGGCAAACGCGCCGAGGTACTCGCGCTGCTGCGCCGGGTTGGCGATCAGGCGCAGGTGTTCAACGGTGGCGAAGTGCGGGAACAACGCCTGCGCCACACTCGGATCGGCCTTGGCCAAGGTGATGAAAATCTGCGCCACGTGCAGCTGGCTGACGTCACCGCCACCCAATTCGGTGGGCACCCGCGCAGCCCCCAGGCCCGACTCGCGGATCAGGTCGAGTTGGGCATACGGCAAGATCCGCCCCGCGTCGCGGTCGGCAGCGCCGGGTTGGATCTGCGCGGCCAGTTGGCGGGCGAGGGCGAGGTAATCGGTCATGGGAATGTCCATCAAAAAAGGTCAGGAAGCGTCGCGCAGGGCGCTGCGTGGAACGCCGAACAACAGAATTAATGTACCTAACGCCACCAGCGCCGCGACGATATACAACGCCAGGCTGATGCTGCCGGTGGAGGTCTTGATCGCGCCGATCATGATCGGCGTGAGCAGGCTGCTGATCTGCCCGCAGCAATTGACCAGCGCCAGGCCCGCAGCCTTGGCGTGGTCCGACAGGTAGTAGGTGGGGATGGTCCAGAAAATCGCCGTGGCCACCAGGTAACCGCTGGTCATCAGGGTCAGCACGGCAATCGCCGAATACGGGCTGAACAGAAAATTGGGCAACACCAGCATCGCCAGCGCCGCCGTCAGGCCGCCCAGCGCGAAGTGCCAACGCCGCTCTTGCTGCACGTCCGAATGCCGACACGCCCACAGCATCACGCCCACGCCGACTACATAGGGCAGGGCGGACAACAACCCCAGTTGCCCGAGGTTGCTCACCCCGGAGTCGCGGATGATCGACGGCGCCCAAATATTGGTGACGTTGCCGGTGCACATGATGGTCAGGCAGTACGCCAGGGTGATGAACCACACCTTGCGGTCCTTCAATGCCTCGACAAATCGGCTATGCCCGCCGGGCTTGCGCTGCTGGCGCTCATGGGCCAGGGCCTGTGCGATGGCGGCTTTCTCCTGCGCGCTCAGCCACTTGGCCGAGGCGGGTTTGTCATCCAGCCAGTACCAGGCGAACAATCCCGCGAGCACCGGCGGAATGCCGGTGATCACGAACAGCCATTGCCAGCCGGTAAACCCGCCGACACCCGCGAAGTGCCCCATGATACTGGTGGACAGCGGCCCGCCGATGATGCCGCACACCGCAATCGCCATGATAAAGCGCGAGGTGATGCGCGCCCGGTGGCTGGCCGGGAACCAGTAGGTGAGGTACAGAATCACCCCCGGGAAAAACCCGGCCTCCGCCGCCCCCAACAACACCCGCAGCACATAGAACTGCGCCGGGGTCTGGGCGAACGCGGTGGCGATGGTCACCAGACCCCACAGCACCATGATGCGCATCATGGTTTTTTTCGCGCCGATCTTTTCCAGCAGCAGGTTGCTGGGAATCTCGAACAGCAGGTAACCGATGGAGAACACCCCGACGATGATGCCGAACGTGGCGTCGCTAATGTTCAGGTCGGTCTTGAACTGCAAATGGGCGAAGCTGATGTTGACCCGGTCCAGCCAATTGAGCACGAAGCACAGAAACAGGAACGGCATGATCCGCCACGCCAGTTTGCGGTACAGGCGCTGGTCGAAGGCGGCCGTCGGGCGTTCGAAGTTAGTCATTACCAGCTCACGTCGACTTTAGCGAAGTAGTAGGCGCCTTCCAGGCCGTAGGGCGAGTACCAGCTGTAGGTCGGGTTGTCGGTGGGGAAGAAGTAGAAGCGCTTGGCTTCGTCATTCAACTGCTCGGGGCGCTTGTCGAAGATGTTCTCGCCGCCCACGGTGACTTTCACCGCATCGCTCAACCAGTAACCCACGCTCAGGTCGGTGATGAACGCCGGCTTGACCACTTCATCGCGGCTGGCGGCAATCTGATTACGCCCGGTGACTTTGGAGTAGCGGGTTTCCTTGAGGTTGACCTCGAAGTCGCCCAACTGCCAGGCGGCATTGAGGGAGGTGGTGTTCTTTGGGTACGCCGAGGTCAGGTTGCCCTGGCGGTCACGGCCCACGGCGCTCACACCGGTGCCGGCGAGTGCGGCGGGTTCCTTGATTTTCTCGATGGTTTGCAGGCTCTGGTTGCTGAGCAAGGTCCACTTGGTTTTGCCGTAGCGGCCCAGGTCGTAACGGTAGTCGGCCACCAGGTCGATGCCACGGGTGCGGGTGTCGGCCAGGTTGCCGAAGTAGGAGACGATCTGGTTCGGGTTAAGGCCGGCGGCCGCGAGCACGTTGGACACCGCAGTGCCTTGCAGGTTACTGGTTTGCAGGATGCGGTCCTTGATGTCGATCTGGTACAGGTCGACGGTGACGTCCAGGTTCTCGGTGGGCGTTGCCACGAACCCGAGGCTGTAGTTCATCGAGCGTTCGGGCTTGAGTTGCTTGGCGCCCAACGCTTGGCCGGCGGCGTCGTTGACCGTCACGTAGCGGGTGGTGGCCTGCTCCAGTTGCCCGTTGAGTGGGCTGGTGCGCCAGGCGGTCAGTGACGAGGAATAGAACTGCTGTTGCAGGGACGGGGCGCGGAAGCCGTTGCTCACCGTACCGCGCACAGCGAATTGCGGGGTGAAGGCGTAACGGGTGGAGAGCTTGCCGCTGCCGGTGTCGCCAAAGTCGCTGTAGTGCTCAAAACGCCCGGCCAGGCTGACGTCCCACTTGTCTGTGAGGCTCTGGCTGAAATCCACGTAGCCTGCGGTGTTGGTGCGCGAATAGTTATGCGCATCCGCCGGGGTGAAGCCCACCAACCCCGGCGCACCGGGGTTGGGGCGTTGGCCGGCCAACGGGCTGCCAGCGGGGAACACGTAGCCGCCATCGGCGTAGGAGGCATATTCGCCCGCCTGGATCTCGAAACCGTCACGGCGGAACTCAAGGCCGGTGGACACGTTCAGCGGCTTGGCGAACAGGCCGGTGTCGAACGCGCGGGTCAGGTCGAGGTTGTTGGTCCACTGGCTGGCGATCAGGTTGCCGCCGTCCATGTCGTGCGGGCTATTTGGCCCCAGGGACGGGTTCAACGACCGCTCGTTGCGGGTGTTGGCGTTGTTGTAGCCGTAGCTGGTGCTCAAGTCCCAGGCCCAGCCGAGCAGGTCGTCGTTGCGCACGCCGAACACGCTTTGGAAGTCGTCTTCTTCCACCACAAAGCGCGGCGAGAAACCGTCCGGGTACACCGAGACAATGTTCTGCGGCGAGTTGGCGGTGCGGTAGGTGCCCCAACTGGTGGAGTTGCGGTGGCTGAGGGTGGAGAACGAATAGAGCGTGTAGTCCTCGTTCAGCGGCAGCTCGGCGTTGTAGCCGAAGTTGTAGGTTTGCGAGCGCGGCTGGCCCAACTGCTGGCGATAGCGGCTTTCGCTGGTCTCGCGTGGGTCGGGCTGGCCGTTCTGGCGGAAATAGATGCTGGTGCGATCCGGCACCGCACCGGCCACGTTGGAGCTTTCCTGGATCCCGATGTCGGCGCTGAGGCTGAAGAAACCGTCATTGGGCAACTCAAACCCCTGGTTGACCTGGCCCTGGCCACGGGCACCGAAGTTGCCCTTGCCGCCCACACGGTTGGCGTACTGCCCGTACAAGGCACTGCCGCTGCCACCGGAGTGGTTGCGCTTGAGGATGATGTTGATCACCCCCGCAATCGCATCCGAACCGTACTGCGCCGCCGCGCCGTCGCGCAGCACTTCCACATGGTCGACCGCGGCGATGGGGATCAGGTCGAGGTCGGCAGGGGACTGGCCACTGGAGGTGGCAGCGGTCTGCACAAAGATCAGCGACGTATTGTGGCGGCGCTTACCGTTGACCAGCACCAGCACATGGTTGCCGCCCAGCCCGCGCAAGGTGGCGGATTTGACCGACAACCCGGTGCCGCCGGTAAACCCGGCTGCGTTGGTGTAGGACGGCACGCTGGCCGCCAGGGCATCGCGCAGGTTCTGTTTGCCGGACCGGGCCAGGTCGTCGGCGCTGATCACATCGATCGGCGCCAGGCTCTTGGCCACGGTGCGGCCGCTGTCGCGGGCGCCGGTGACCACCACGGTTTGCAGGGCGGTGTCGCTGCCCAGGGATTTCTCTTCAGCCTGCGCAGCCTGTTGGGCGCACAGCCCAAGGATGCCGACCGTCAGCAGGCTGAGCCTGGGACGCAAGCGGGTATACGGGCGAGACATGGTGAGGCTCCAATGTTTAGGTGCCGCTTTCCATTCCTGGTGGTGGGAGTTCCTGACAGTACTGGGGAGGCTTGGGTGTTGGCTGTTTCTAGTTATGGGGGGATCAGCGTCCGAGCATGACGTCCTGGCGGGCCTGGTCGACCAGTGCCATCTGCCGGATCAAACGGCCTTTACGTTCAGCCAGCAGCAGAATCTTGGTCCACTCCACCGCCTTGGGGGAGTGGCTGGCCAGGCGTGCGGCCAGTTCCAGGGCACTGGCGTAGGGGTCGTCCACCACCTGGTTGACCAGGCCGATGGCCAGCGCCTGCTGGGCGTCGAATTGACGGGCGCTGAGCATGATGTCCAGGGCGGCTGCTTCGCCGATCAGGCTGGGCAGGGTGATCGCACTGAAACCGGACAACATGCCGTGCTGCACTTCCGGGAAGTGAAAGCGCGTGTCATGGCGCGCAATACGGAAATCGCAGTGGATCGCCAGGCTGATGCCCAGGCCCAGGGTGTGGCCGTGCAACGCGGCAATCACCGGTTTGCTCAGGTCATTGCCGACGCCGGGGAGGGCGCGGGCGAGCACGTCGCTGCTGACGGTTTCGCCGGTGGCTTGGATTTCCTTGAGGTCGGAACCGGCGCAAAACGCCCGGTCACCGGCACCGCGCAGCACGATGGCACGCACGGCGCTGTCCTGCTGGGCACGTTGCCAAACCTCGGCCAGCTCGTGCTTGGCCTGGCTGTCCAGCGCGTTGAGACGTTCCTGGCGGTTGAGGGTAACCACCAGGATGCCTTCCCCGATTGTTTGGTATTCGACTGTCATGAAGTGCTTTTCATCAGGTGTGAAAGAAAGACGCGATTGCCCCTTGAGGTCCGCGTCAAAGTGAGGAAAACTTAAAGCATGTGCACAATGCAAACAATATGTTTGTTATATGAACATATTCTTATCGGGTCAGAAACGGTTATATAAAATGAAAGCCATCGTTCTAAAAGCCTTCGGCGGGCCGGAGCAATTGCAAGTCGAGGAGGTGCCCACTCCGCCAGTTGGCGCGGGTGGAGTGCTGGTCAAAGTCGAGGCGGCCGGGGTGTGTCATCACGACCTGCTGCACCGCGCCGGGCATCTGCCGGGGGCGCATACGGGTGTGGTGCTGGGCCATGAAGTGGCCGGTGAAGTGGTCGAAGTCGGCGCCGGTGTCCATCACCTGGCGCCGGGCGCCCGCGTCGTGGTGTATCAACGGCGTTTCTGCGGCCAGTGTCGCGACTGCCTGCGTGGTCGCCAGGACCTGTGCCGCGCCCTCGGCCTGCCCTCGGTGGACACCGAAGGTGCCTATGCCCAATACCTGCGGGTGCCGGCGATTTCCGCGATTGAGCTGCCCGAAGGGCTGGATTACGTGCAGGCCGCATTGGCCTCCTGCCCCATCGGCACCAGCGTGCGTGCGCTGCACGGCGAAGCGGCGCTCAAGCCCGGTGAAACCGTATTGATCAACGGCGCCAGCGGCGGTCTGGGGGCGCATCAAATTCAACTGGCCAAAGCCTTCGGTGCGCGGGTGATCGCGGTCACCGGCAGCGCTGGCAAACGCGAATTGCTGCACACGCTGGGGGCCGATGAAGTGATCGTCGCCAACGGCAGCTACAGCGCCCAGGTGTGGAAACTCACCGGCAAGCGCGGCGTTGATGTGGCCATGGAAAACCTCGGCAGCACCCTGGAAGACACCCTGCGCAGCATGGCCCTCGGTGGTCGCGTGGTGGTATTGGGCAACGTTGCGCCCGCCGCCGTGCCGGTCAACCCCGGCCTGTTGATTGGCCGCCGCCTGCGGGTGCAGGGTTCGGGCAGCGCCACGTTGGAAGAAGTGCGCGTGGCGCTGGCGTTGGTCAAAGGCGGGCAGGTCAAGCCGCTGATCGACCGCGTGCTGCCGTTTCAGCAGGTGGCCGAGGCCCATGCCTTATTGGAGTCACGCCAGGTGACTGGACGCATTGTGTTGAGTGGGTGGTAAGCATGGATATCAGTACGCTGCTAAGTCAGGCCGCCTGCAAATGGCCGGAGCGCATCGCGTTGCACGAAGCCGCCAGCCAAACAACGCTCACCTTTGCCCAGTTGGATCGCGCCCTCAGTGGTGTCGGCCAGGCGCTGGACCACTTGCAGGTGCTGCCCGGTGCGCGGGTGGCCTTACTGGCCGATGCCAGCGTGGATTACCTGCTGGCGGACTACGGCTGCATGGCCACCGGCCGCGTGCGGGTGCCGCTGGACCCGGCGCTGTCGGCGGACGAACTGGTGGCGCAGTTGCAGGATGCGGGCGCGGCCTTGCTGCTGTTTTCCGAGGCCTACGCTGACGTGGCCCAAGGCCTCGGCGTTCGTGCCCTGGCGCTGCAAGCCGTCACCCAAGGCGTGGCGGACGACAACGTGGCGCGCCCGGCACAATCGCCCCAAGCCTTGGCCTCGCTCAACTACACCGGCGGCACCACCGGCACGCCCAAGGCGGTGATGCATCGGCACGCCAGCCTGTGCGCGGTGTTGCAAAACATCGTGATGGGCCGGGGCGCGGCGGTGGGGGATGTACTGCTCAACGTGCGCCCGCTGTGGCCGATTGCGGCGGTGGCGGTGCTCGCCCATGTGCTCAGTGGCGGGCAAGTGGTGTTGGGCGGGCGTTTCGACGGCAAGACTTTCATCGCCCAGCTCACTGAATACCGCGTGGCCTTCAGCTCCCTGGTGCCGACCCAACTGCTGCGTTTGCTGCGCGAAACCGGCTCGGCGCCCGCCGATCTGCCCCTGTTCAAGAGCCTGGATGTGGGCGCGGCCGCGTTGACCGGTGAGGTGCTGGAAGGCTCGTGCAGCCTGTTCGCCGAGCGCATCGGCGTGCTCTACGGCATGACCGAAGCACCGTGGAGTTGCTACCTGTCGCCCGCGCAAATGGCCGCCGTTCGCGCAGGCGGTGGCAGCGGCGAAGGTGTGGTCGGCCGCCCGCTGTTCAGTGCTGCGATTCGTATCCACCAGCCCGACGCCAACGGCCTGGGCGAGATCCTGCTGGGCGGCCCGCAATTGATGAGCGGCTACTGGCAGCTCGACGCCCTCAGCGCCAAGACCCTGGACAACGGCTGGCTGCGCAGCGGCGACCTTGGCCGTATCGACAGCGACGGTTTGTTGCGCGTGCTGGGGCGTTGCAAAGACATCATCCGCAGCGGCGGCAAATCCGTGCAGCCTGGCGAGGTGGAACAACACCTGATGAGCCATCCCGGCGTGCAGGACGTTCACGTATTCGGGCTGGCGGATCTGGAGTGGGGCGAGCAAGTCTGCGCAGCGGTAGTGCTGGACGGCTCCCAGCCACTTTCGGCGCAACAGTTGATGGACCACTGCCGCGCCGGGCTGTCGCGCTATAAGGTGCCACGCCGGGTCTACTTCATCGATGAACTGCCGCGTTCCCACTACGGCAAGGTGCAGAAAAATCGCCTGCTGGCCGCGTTGGGCGTGCAGCCTTAAAGGTTGCCCAACTGCGCCGCAATGCCTTCACAGGCGCGGCGCACATGGCTGGCAAGCGACGAGGCCGGGTGGGTTTCGTCTTCCATCTCCAGGCCCGCGACCACCACCGCGCCAATGGCCTGGCCGCCCTCCACGCGAATCGGAAACGCCACCGACGACAGCCCCGGTTTGAACTCGCCATGGCCAAACGCAAAGTCCTGCTGGCTGCGGATCAATTCCAGCGCCGGGCGCGCCTTGGCGTAGCGCGCGTCGCCGAGGATCGCCTGGGCCGCCGCTTCGCTGTAGGTGGCCAGCACTGCACGGCCGCTGGGGCTGCCGTCGATAGGGAACTGGTCGGCCAGGTCGACAATCACGTTGAGGGGCGTGGTGGGCGTCCACATCCGCTCGATCAACACCACCTGGTCACCCACCGGCACCGACAGCGACACAATCGCCTGGCGCTCGCCAATCAACCGTTGCAGCTCGATGGCGTAGGGCAGGGCGATCTTGCGCAGGTTCAGGCGATTGAGGTACGCCGCCGAATAAATCAGGCATTCCGGGCCGATGCGATAGGTGCCGCCCTGGGACTCGATCAGGCTCCAGTGGGTGAGGGTCTTGAGCAGGCGGTGGATGGTGGTGCGGTCGATGCCGGTCAGTCGCGCCAGGTCCAGCGCACTGGCGCCATGCTTGAGGCTGGCGAGGGTGCGCAACAGCACAATCGAACGGTCGATGACCTGAACGCGCCCACCGGCATTTTCCTTGTTGCTGGCGGGCGAGGGAGGAGTCGAGGAAATATCCATGGTGGCAGCAGCTTCCGAAATCATGATGTTCGGCAAGCGCGATCGCAGGCTTGGCCGGTGGCCAAGGTTAGCCGTGATCCGTGACGGGGTGAAGCCTTAACACCCTCCGGCTTAAAAATGTGAGCTTTGTCGGGTTGCACGTGCCGGTGTGACGGTTGCCGTCGGGTAATCGGTGTAGCCCCGCGCCGGGCTGCCGTCGATGCCATAGAACGTGGCACGATCACCGTCGGCTAGCGGCCAGTCGTGCTGCATGCGTTCCACCAAATCGGGGTTGGCGATGAATGGGCGACCGAATGCCACCAGGTCCAGGTCGCCTTTTTCCAGCACCGCTTCGGCCAGTTCACGGTTGAAGCCGCCCGCCGCGATCAGCGTGCCCTGGTAGGCCTGGCGAAACTGCGTGGCGAACCCGGCCGGGATCGCTTCGGCGCCAAGGGTCAGTTGGTCGCTCAAATGCACATAGGCGAGGCTGCGCTCGTTGAGTGCCGCTGCCAGGCTCAACCAGGCCTGGGCTTCCTGCGCGTACGGGTGCATATCAAACAGACGCCCGAATGGCGAAACGCGCACGCCAACTCGCGTGCTGCCGATCTCGGCGGCCAGGGCATCGAGGGTTTCCAGCAAGAAGCGCTGGCGGTTGGCAATCGAACCGCCGTATTCATCGGTGCGGGCGTTGAGTGCACCGTTCAGGAACTGCTCGAACAGGTAGCCGTTGGCACCGTGTAACTCGATGCCGTCAAACCCCGCCTGCATGGCGCGGCGTGCGGCGTCGACAAAGTCCGCCGTCACGCGGCGTACTTCATGGGGCTCAAGTGCACGCGGCGTGCTCGCTTGCACCGGCCCCGGCTGGCCTTCGGCGACCCAGGCGTAGGCATTCGAGCGGGCGGCGCTCACCGCCACCGATGACACCGGCGCACCACCCCCAGGCTGAATCGACACATGGGACATGCGCCCCACATGCCACAACTGCGCGAAGATCTTGCCGCCCTTGGCATGCACGGCATCGGTGACCCGGCGCCAGCCCTGGGTTTGTGCGTCGTTGTACAGGCCAGGGTTGAACAGGTAACCGCAACCCTCGCGGGAGATCGGCGCGCCTTCGCTGATGATCAGCCCGGCGGAGGCACGTTGGGCGTAATAGACAACGGTGTGTTCATCCGGGATATCGTCCCGTGCACGGGCGCGGGTCATGGGGGCCATGACCACGCGGTTGGCCAACGGGGTGCCGGCAAGGTCGTAGGGCTTGAATAGGGTACTCATGGAGGTTCTCCGTCAGTAATGAGGGTTCAGGAACGTGCGGGCCACACCACGTCCAGGCGCGTGTGGCTGATCAGCCATTGGCCCTGTACACGGCGGTATTCATCGACGTACAGGCCAAGCAGCAGTAAGGGGCTGTCCCCGGCCGGGCGCTGGGTGACGAAGTCGGTCAGATAGCAACGGCCTTCGGCGTGGTCTTCGTCGAGGAATTCGATCCAGTGGTTGGACACCGCATGCAGGAACGGGTACTCGCCGCGTTGCTCGGTATCAAAATCACGAAAGGCCTGGGACAAGCCCGCCTTGATGGCGTCGCGGCCGGTCCAACCGGCGCGGTCGACCTGGCAGATGGCGTCTTCGGTAAACAACTGCGCCAGCGCATCCATGCGGTTGGCGTCGAGGTGATGGCAGTAGCGCAGGCGCAGGTTGCGAATCGCTTCCAGGCTGACAAGGCGGTTTAGATCGGCGGTCATGGGACCTCGCTGAAGTGGTCATTGAACAGTGGCACCTAGCTTATTCCAGCGTAGTGGTTGGAATAATCGGGTAAAAGTACGTTCAGTTGATCCTGTCAGGCTAGAATCGAGGTTTTCTGTGGGGACGGCAGCGATGGAAACCCTTCAATTCGATGGCATTCCTGAATTTATCCTGGCCGCCCAACTGGGCAGCTTTACTGCCGCGGCCTTGCAACTGGGGGTCACCAGCTCAGCGGTGGGCAAGAGCGTCACGCGGCTGGAGAAGCGCCTGGGCATCCAGTTGCTGCACCGCAGCACGCGCAAGCTGAGCCTGGCCCACGAAGGCGAGGTTTACCTGGCCAGTTGCCTGCGGGTGATGGAGGAGTTGCGCGGGGTCGAGGGCAGTTTCCTCAGTGGTGTCGCCGAGCCCAAGGGCCGCGTGCGGATCGACCTGCCCGCCGCGTTTGGCCGTCGGCATATTGCGCCGCTGCTGATCACCTTGGCCGGTCGGTATGCGCAGTTGGACCTGAGCCTCACGTTTGGCGAGCGCAAGGTCGATATGGTCAGCGAAGGCATCGACCTGGCGGTGCGGATCGGTGAACTCAAGGATGACCCCGAGTTGGTCGCTCGCCGCCTCGGTGAGCAACGCCTGGTGATCTGCGCCGCGCCACACTACCTGCGCAAGGCGCCACCCCTGCTGAGCCCGGCCGATTTGCTGGCCCACGATTGCATCATCGGCTGGCGTGTCGGGCTGCGTAAGCGCTGGCTGCTGAAAAACGCCAAAGGCAGCGTGCACGAGCAGGAAATACGCGTGCGCCATGAGTTCGGCGACGGCGAGATGATGTTGCGTGCCACCCTCGACGGTGGCGGCCTGTGCCAATTGCCCACCTGGTTGGTGGCCGAACACCTGCGCAGTGGTGCCTTGGTGACGGTGCTCGACGACTGCGCGGGGGCGACCATGCCGATCCACGTGATCTGGCCGCACACCCGCTACGTGCAACCCAAGGTGCGGGTGGTGGTGGACGCGCTGCTGGAAATGGCCGCGCAACAACGCGAGGTATTTGGCGGCGGTGAAAAATAAATCCAAAAGCCTGTCCCTTTTTTTTGCTTCACCGGTCATTCCAGGCAAGTGAACAAAATCGAGAGCTTCCTCCAATGCCCGTAGTCCGCCCCTTGCTCAAACTCAGCCTGCTGCTGAGCCTCAGCGCCAGCCCGTTTTTCGCGTCCGTCAGCTATGCCGATGACGCCCGCCGCAGCTACCAGGTGCCGGCCGGCAGCCTGAGCGCGGCGCTTACCCGGTTTGCCGGCTTGGCGGGGGTCAACCTGTCGGTGGACCCGGCGCTGGTCAGCGGGCGCAGCAGCAGTGGCCTGTCCGGCGAGTTCGGCGTGGAAGAGGGCTTTGCGCGCCTGCTGCAAGGCTCCGGCCTGCAACTGCAACCTATGGGCGAGCAGGCCTACATGTTGGTGCCGGTGCCGGAGGGCAGCAGCCTGGAATTGGCGCCCACCTCGATCCTTGGCACCACCGGCCTGTACGATGGCGATACCTACGCCGGTGGCCAAGTGGCGCGGCGTGGCTCCCAAGGCCTGTTGGGCACGCGGGACTTTATGGAAACGCCGTTCAGCATGACCACCTACACCCAGGAAACCGTGAAAAACCAGCAGGCCCGCACCCTCGGCGACCTGATCGCCAGCGACCCCTCGGTGCGGGCCACCAACCCGGCCGGTGGGCGTTATGAGCAGTTCACCATTCGTGGTTTCAGCCTGTTCAACAGTGATGTGTCCTATAACGGCCTGTACGGCGTGCTGCCGACCTACACCATCGATATGGAAATGGCCGACCGCGTCGACATCTTCAAAGGCCCCACCCAATTGATCAACGGCATCTCGCCCCGTGGCAGCGTGGGCGGCGGGATCAACGTGGTGCCCAAGCGCGCCACCGACAAGGACATCAACTCGTTCACCGGTACCTGGGCCTCCGACAGCCAGGCCGGTGGTGCGGTGGATGTGGGCCGACGTTTCGGCGAAGACAATAAATTCGGCATCCGCTTCAACGGCGTGAAGCAGTCCGGCGATACCACATGGGACCACCAGAGCGTTGACCGCGAAATGGCGGTGCTGGGCCTGGATTTCCGTGGCGAGCGCCTGCGCCTGTCCAGCGATATCGGCCACACCGAACGCGACACCGATGCCCCGCAGGAGCGCGTGCAAGTCGCGGCCGCCGCGCCGGTGCCCAGGGCGAGCGACGTGCGCCACAACTATGCGCAATCCTGGAGCAAGGCCCGCACCAAGGACACCTTCGGCACGTTCAACGCTGAATATGATGTAAGCGATGACGTGATGCTGTACGGCGGTTTCGGTGCACGTAAAAGCAACCATGAATTCCTGCGTCACGCGGTCTCGGTGACCAACGCCGCCGGCAATTTCAGTGTGTCGCCACGGGACTTCACCCGGGACGAAAACGTACGCACCTACAACGCCGGTGTGCGCAACTGGTTCCATACCGGCTCGGTGAGCCATGAGGTCAACCTGGCCGCCAGCTACTTCGACATGGACTTCACCAACGGCGGCGCCCGTTACGCCACCGTGCTGGGCAATAACCTGTATGACCCGGTGCAAACCCCCACGCCGACCACGGCCACGCGCCAGGATGCCAAGGTGTACACCGAAAACAAATTCAGCGGTGTGGCGTTGTCCGACACCCTGGGCTTCTTCGACGACCGCCTGTTGCTGACCCTCGGCGCGCGCTGGCAGCGGGTCAAGGTGACGGACTGGAGCAACGGCGTCAAAGGCAAGACCGGCTACGACGAAGAAAAACTCTCGCCCTCCGGCGGCCTGTTGTTCAAGGCCACCGACAAGCTGTCGCTGTACGCCAACTACATGGAAGGCTTGAGCCAGGGCAAGATCGCGCCGTCCGTTTCGAAAAACGAAGACGAGATCTTCCCGCCCTTTATCAGCCGCCAAATGGAAGTGGGCGCCAAGTACGACGCTGGCGCTTTCGCCGTGACCGCTGCGGTGTTTCGTATCAAGCAACCGGCCTATGAAACCAACGCCGTCACCAATCTTTTCGGCCCCAACGGCAAGCGCCAGAACACCGGTGTTGAGCTCAGTGCCTTCGGCGAGCCGCTCAAGGGTGTGCGTCTGCTGGGCGGGGTGATGTACATCGACAGCAAACTCAAAAACACCACTGACGGCACCTATGACGGCAACCGCGCGCCGGCCACGCCCAAGTACAACGTCAACCTGGGCGCCGAATGGGACGTGCCGGGGCTTGAAGGTTTGACCCTCACCAGCCGTGGTATCCATTCCAGCTCGCAGTACCTGGACACCTCCAACGTCAAGGAAATCGACGCCTGGAACCGTATCGACGTTGGCGCTCGCTATGCCTTCAAGGTGGACGACAAACACGTGACCCTGCGCGCAAATGTGGAGAACGTGGCGGACAAGCGCTACTGGAGTTCGGCCGGTGCGTCGGATGACAGCGAGCCAGGCCTGACCCTGGCGACACCGCGTACCTACCTGCTCTCGGCCACTGTCGACTTCTAGTCGCAGGTCAAAATGTGGGAGCGGGCTTGCTCGCGAATGCGGTGGGTCAGTCACCGATGTGCTGGCTGACCCACCGCATTCGCGAGCAAGCCCGCTCCCACATTGTATCGGCGGTGCCAGGGCGAATTTCATCCTCCCAATGAGAATGTTTTTTGATCACGCCGCCTCGATATGGAATAGTACCCGCCGTTTTCCCGGGCCTGTCTAGCCTGGGTGTTTTAACGCCGAGGTCTTTGTCATGCGATTGCTGCGCTCTATCCCCACCCTGGCCGCCTGCCTGCTGGCGCTGTCTTCAAGCGTGCTGAACGCTGCCCCCATCGACCTCAATGACGGCCAACATGCGGTGCATCTGCCGGATGCGCCCAAGCGCGTAGTGGTGTTGGAGTTTTCCTTTCTCGACAGCCTAGCCGCCGTTGACGTGACCCCGGTCGGCGCCGCGGATGATGGCGACGCCAACCGCGTATTGCCCCGTGTACGCCAGGCCATCGGCCAGTGGACGTCGGTGGGCCTGCGCTCCCAGCCGAGCATCGAGGAAATCGCCCGGCTCAAGCCGGACCTGATCGTCGCCGACCTCAACCGGCACCAGGCCCTGTACAGCGACCTGGCAAGCATCGCGCCGACCCTGTTGCTGCCGTCGCGGGGCGAAGACTATGAGGGCAGCCTCAAGTCCGCCGAACTGATCGGCAAGGCCCTGGGCAAAAGCCCGCAAATGGCAGTACGTATTCAGAAAAACCGCGACAACCTCAAGGCCATCGCCCAGCAGATTCCCGCTGGCGCCAGCGTGTTGTTCGGTGTCGCCCGTGAAGACAGCTTCTCTGTGCACGGCCCGGACTCCTACGCCGGCAGCGTGCTGCAAGCCATCGGCTTGAAAGTACCGAGCGTACGGGCCAACGCCGCGCCCACCGAATTCGTCAGCCTGGAGCAACTGCTGGCGCTGGACCCCGGCTGGTTGCTGGTGGGCCACTACCGCCGCCCGAGCATCGTCGACACCTGGAGCAAGCAGCCGCTGTGGCAAGTGCTCGGCGCCGTACGCAACCAGCACGTCGCCGAAGTGGATGGCGACAGCTGGGCGCGTAACCGCGGCGTGCTGGCCTCGGAGCAGATCGCCGAAGATGCCCTGGCGATTCTTAAAGGCGGCAAAGCCGTACTGAGCCAATAACCGTGCAGCGCAGTGTTGCTGCCCTCGGCACTGTGCTGCTGGGGGCCGTGTTGTTCTGGTTCTCGCTGTACAGCTGGTCGCCGTTCACCCTTACGGCGACAGACGCGTGGAACGGTCTGGTGCATCAGGGCAGCGTGGGCGGCAATATGGCCTATATCGTCGCCCAATTGCGCGTGCCCCGTGCAGTGTGCGCGGCATTGGTCGGTGCCTGCCTGGGCCTGGCCGGTGCGTTGATGCAGGGCATTACCCGCAACCGTCTGGCTTCGCCTTCGTTGTTTGGTGTCACCGCCGGTGCGGCGTTGGGCTTGGCGTTGTTCTCCACCGGCCTGGTCGCGCTGCCGTTCGCCGGTGGTGCGTTGCTGATGACCTGCCTCGGCGGTGGGCTGGCCTGGGTCACCGTGTTCAGCCTCGGCGGCGCGTGGTCGCCGACCACCGCCCAAGGCCGCCTGGTGCTGGCCGGTGTCGCCGTGGCGGCGCTGTGCGCGGCCTTGACCCGACTCACGGTGATCCTGGTGGAAGCCCAGGCGCAAAGCGTACTCAACTGGCTGGCCGGATCCCTGGCCAATGTGGGCGCGGCACAAGTGCAACTGCTGTGGCCCTGCACCCTGATCGGCGGCCTGTGGGCGCTGTGGTGCGCGCCGCGCCTGAACCTGATCAACCTTGGCGAAGACGCCGCGCGCTCCCTGGGCGTGGGCATCGCCAGCCTGCGCTTGCAGGTGTTTATCGCCAGTCTTTTGCTGGTGGGGGCGAGTGTCTGCGCGGTGGGGCCGATTGGGTTTGTCGGGCTGATCGCGCCGAATATCCTGCGCCAGTTCCTTGGCAATGACTACCGCTGGCTGATCCCGCTGAGTGCTGTATTGGGCGCCGTGATCGTGCTGGGGGCCGACCTGCTCAGCCGCGCCGTGGCGTTCCCGGTGGAGACCCCGGCGGGGGTGGTCACTGCGTTGATCGGCGCACCGTTCTTTCTCTTTCTTGCCAGGCGCGCCCTATGACTCGCCCACGATTGCGCCTTTGGCTGCTGCTCGCCCTGTTGCTGTTGGCGACGTTCATAAGCCTCAGCGCCGGCACCTTGTGGCTCAAGCCCGCAACGGTCTTGGAGCGCCTGCTGGCCCACGACGCCCTCGACTTTGAAGTGTGGAACCACCGCTTGCCCCGCAGCCTGATCGCGATACTTGCCGGTGCAGCCTTCGGCCTGGCCGGGGCGATTGTGCAGGGGGTGATTCGCAACCCGCTGGCCTCGCCGGAGATCCTCGGCGTGACCCAGGGCGCCGGGCTGGCGCTGACCGTGGCGATCATCGCTTGGCCGCAACTGCCGATTGCCTGGCTGCCACTGGTGGCGTGCCTCGGCGGGGCCGGTGGCGCGTTGCTGCTGGCGCTGTACAACACGGGCGTGAGTTTCTCCGGGGTGCGTTTTGCGTTGTCCGGGGTGGCGATTGCGGTGACGTTGTCCAGCGTCACCGAGTTTCTGATTTTGTCCCATCCGCTGGATATCAACACCGCGCTGCTGGCGCTGACCGGCAGCCTGTGGAGCCGTAACTGGCACCATGTGGCGCTGGTGTTGCCGTTTTTGCTGCTGATCCCGCTGGGCCTGTGCCTGGCCAAGCCGCTGAACCTGATCGCCCTCGGCGATGAGGCGGCCCACAGCCTGGGCACCGCGCTCACCCGTACGCGCTGGCTGGCGATGGCTTGTGCGGTGTTGCTCACCAGCCTGGGCGTGGGCGTGATCGGGCCGATTGGCTTTATCGGCTTGGTGGCGCCCCATATGGCACGCAGGCTGGTGGGCGGGCATCACCAGTTTCTATTACCGGCCGCTATGTTGATCGGCGCACTGTTGCTGGTGCTGGCCGACACCCTGGGGCGCACATTGATCGCCCCCAGCGAGATCCCCGCCGGGGTGCTCACGGCGGTGATTGGCGCACCGTATTTTCTTTGGTTGCTGGCACGGTTCAAGGGCTGATCACATGAGTATTTTGCAGGCACATCAGCTCGATATTGGCTACGGTGCGACACGTATCGTGCAAGGGCTGTCGTTCACGCCGCCGGCGGGCAAGGTCACCGCGTTGATCGGCCCGAACGGCTGCGGCAAGTCCACCTTGCTCAAGGCGTTTGCGCGCATCCTCAAGCCGACCCAGGGTGAATTGACCCTGGACGGCCAGGCCTACGCCAGCCTGAGCGCTCGCCAGTTGGCGCGGCAGATCGCGTTCTTGCCCCAGGTGTTGCCGGTGCCAGAAGGCGTCAGCGTGCGCCAGTTGGTGGCCTACGGCCGCAGCCCGCATAACTCGTTGTGGGGGCGTTTGAGCGGCAGTGACCAGTCTCATGTGACCCAGGCTATGCAGCGCCTGGAGTTGGACGTGTTGGCTGATCGCGCCCTGGCGGACCTTTCCGGTGGCCAGCGTCAGCGGGCGTGGCTGGCGATGGTATTGGCGCAGAACGCGCCGGTGGTGTTGCTGGATGAGCCCACGACTTACCTCGACATCAGCCATCAGGTTGAGCTGTTGGACTTGATGGGCGAGTTGGCGGCTGAAGGGAAAACCGTGGTGACGGTGTTGCACGATATCAACCAGGCCTGTCGTTATGCCGATCACCTGGCGGTGATGCACGGCGGCAAGCTGGTGGCCGATGGCGCGCCGGGGGCGGTGATCAGTGCCGAGCTGATGCGACGGGTGTTTGATGTGCAGGTGCAGGTGATGCAAGAGCCGATTGCTGGCACCCCGATGTGCCTGATCGAAAAGAGCACCCGTAATTACGCCTGACTCGGTTAAAACTGTGGGAGCGGGCTTGCTCGCGAATGCGGTGTGTCAGTCAAAGATGTTTTAACTGATCCACCGCATTCGCGAGCAAGCCCGCTCCCACATTTGATCTCAGTTGTTCTCCAGGGCTTTTTTCACGTCGATGGCCTTGGGCAGCAATTTGTTCTGGTAGAACAAATCCGCCGTCGCCTGCTGCGCCTGGATGATCTTGTCGTCAATCGGCAAGATCGGCGAAGGCGGGCGGTTGTCCATGTAGCGCGCAATCACCTCGGCAGGCAGCCCCATGAACACGGTCAGCACGTTCAGGCTTTCTTCACGCTGGCTGCGGGTCAGGGCTTCGGCCGCAGTAAGTTCACCCAGCAGGTCGTGCACAAACGCTCCGTTAGCCTTGGCATAGTCCCGCCGTGCGGTGTACACCGGCCCGGACAACCCCAGCCCTTCACCGTTGGCCAGCACATGGCTGGGGCTCTGGCTCAGGGCGAGGGATGAGTAGGGTTCCCAGATCGCCCAGGCATCCACGCTGCCTTGTTCGAATGCGGCACGGGCATCGGCGGGGGGCAGGTACACCGGTTGGATGTCCTTGTAACTCAAGCCCGCCTTGTTCAGGGCCCGCAGGATCAGGTTGTGGGAGCTGGAGCCTTTCTGAAACGCGACTTTTTTGCCCTTCAAATCCGCCACCGAGTGCAACGGGCTGTCGTTGTGCACCAGGATGGTTTCTGCGCTTGGCTTGGGCGGTTCGGCGCCGATGTACACCAGGTCCGCGCCGGCCGCCTGGGCGAACAACGGTGGGATGTCGCCGGTTGCGCCCACGTCCAGCGCGCCGACGTTTAACGCTTCAAGCATCTGCGGGCCGGCGGGGAATTCGATCCACTTCACGGCGGTCTGCGGGAAACGTTTTTCCAACAGTCCATGTTCCTTGGCCAGCACCAGGGCGATGGAGCCTTTCTGGTAGCCGATGCGCAGGCTGGCAGGGTCGGCCGCGAAGGCGGTTTGAGTGACGGCCAGCAGGGCCAGTACCAGCGCTGGAATCTTCATGCATTGTCCTTGTTAAAGCGGTTTGCAGGGCGTGCCAAACCGAGGTTTTCACGCAGGGTTGAGCCGGTGTATTCGGTGCGGAACAGCCCGCGTCGTTGCAGTTCAGGCACCACCCATTGGGCGAAGTCTTCCAGCCCGCCGGGCAGGTGCGGCACCAGGATATTGAAACCATCGGCCGCGTCATTTTCGAACCAGCGTTGCAACTCATCGGCGATGTACTCAGGCGTGCCGATCAGGCTGTAGTGCCCACGCCCACCGGCGATGCGCCGACCCAATTGGGCCAGGGTCAGGTTTTCGCGGTGGGCCAAGTCACTGAGCAACTGCTGGCGGCTGCGCTGGCCGCTGTCGGTCAACGGCAACTCCGGAAGCGGCCCGTCCAGCGGGTAGCCGGACAAGTCGAAATTGCCCAGCATGCGCCCGAGCAGCGCCACGCCGACTTCTGGCTCCACCAGTTCCTGGAATGCCTCGAACTTGGCCTGCGCCTCGGCCTCGGTCTGCCCGACCACCACAAACACCCCGGGCATGATTTTCAACGAGTCCGCCTCACGGCCATAGCGGGCCAAACGCCCCTTGAGATCGGCATAAAACCCTTGGGCATTTTCCAGCGACGTCTGCGCGGTAAACACCACCTCGGCGGTTTGCGCCGCCAGTTCACGGCCAGTTTCCGACGACCCAGCCTGCACGATCACCGGCTGGCCCTGGGGCGAGCGCGCCACGTTGAGCGGGCCTTTGACGCGAAAGTGTTCGCCCACATGCTCCAGCACATGCAACTTGGCCGGGTCGTAGTAGTTGCCGCTGGCCTTGTCGCGCACAAAGGCGTCGTCCTCCCAGCTGTCCCACAAACCGGTCACGACCTGATGAAACTCGCGGGCGCGGCTGTAGCGTTCGCCATGGCCAAGGTGTTCATCGCGGCCGAAATTCTGCGCTTCGGCGGCGGCGTCTGAGGTCACCAGGTTCCAGCCCGCACGCCCGCCGGACAGGTGATCCAGCGAGGCGAACTTGCGCGCCACATGGTAGGGCTCGTTGTAGGTGGTGGTGGCTGTGGCAATCAGGCCGATATGGTCGGTCACGGCACTCAGCGCCGAGAGCAAGGTGAGCGGTTCAAAATGGTCCGAGCGCGCCATATGGCTCGCGATCTCACCGGTGGCGGCGGCAACGCTGTCGGCCACGAACAGTGCATCGAACTTGGCCCCCTCGGCCACTCGCGCCAAGTGCTTGTACTGGGCGAAATCCAGCCCGGCAGTGGCCG
Source organism: Pseudomonas sp. 18175 (assembly GCF_050432925.1). Lineage (NCBI taxonomy): Bacteria > Pseudomonadati > Pseudomonadota > Gammaproteobacteria > Pseudomonadales > Pseudomonadaceae > Pseudomonas > Pseudomonas sp. 18175. The sequence goes on from NZ_JBKFTO010000030.1 coordinate 65,731, forward strand.
GCACACCCGGGTGGCGCCAGGCGGCGACGTGGTGACCGGTGGCCATCAGGAAGGCGCCGAGTTTGAGTTGACGGCTCATGCTAGAAATCCTTGCGCAGTTGCACGCCGAAGTAACGTTCATCGTCACGGGGCACGGCGCGGTAGATGTAGTTGCCACCGCTGGCCAGCAGCGGCGAGTAGGACTTGTCGGCGAGGTTCTTGGCCAGCAAGGCCACCCGCCAGCCGTTGCTGTAATCGGCCAGGGCCACGCTGGCGTTCCAGATGCCGTAGGCGCCTTGCTTGGTGTCGACGTTCTGACTGATGTCGTACTGCACTTCGCTCTGCCAGCTGTAGTCGGTGCCCAGTTCGATATCCAGGCCGTTATCCAGGGGGATGGTGTAGTCGGCGCGCACGTAGCTTTTCCAGTCCGGGCTGAAGGGCAGGGGCTTGCCGTTGACGTTGCAGGTGGCCGCCGCGCCCGCCGGGCAGGCGAATTCATCGATGCGTGCACGGGTGTAGGCCAGGGCGCCGGAGAGCTTGAGTTGCTGGGTGGCCTGCAAGGCGTAATCGAGCTCGACGCCTTCAGTGCTGACGCTGCCGGCGTTGATCAGGCGCGTCACCACCTGGCCGGCAACGGTGTCGTAGAAGTTGGCCTGGTAGTTGTCGTAGTCGCTGTGGAATACCGCCAGGTTAGTGGTCAGACGGTTGTTCCAAGCGGTGGCCTTGATCCCGGCTTCCCAGGTGTTGGACGTTTCCGGCTTGAGTGCGTCAGTGTCACGCGGCTGCATGTTGAAGAACACGTTGTACGCCGGGCCTTTGTAACCACGGGAATAGGTCAGGTAGCTGGTGATGTTGTCGGTGATGTCGTACTGCACGCCCAGGCGCCCGGACCAGCCGTCTTCGTCCACCGAGCCGGAACTTGACGTAGCCGGTTGAATCCCGCTGACCGTGGTGGCCGAGGTGGAAACGCGGCGGTGATCGTATTTCAGGTCATCGTGGGTGTAGCGCAGACCCGCAATGCCACGAAAGCGCGAGGTGAAATTCAGCGTGGTCTCGCCGAACACCGCGTAGCTGTCGCTGGTGGTGCTGTAGTCGGCAATGCCGCGGTCGGTGCGGGTGGTGGTGGTCAGCGTACGCTGGTAGGTTTCTTCGTCCTTGCCGTGCATGTAGAACAGGCCGCCGACGTACTCCAAAAATTCCCCTTTGGGCGACGCCAGGCGCAGTTCTTGGGAGTACTGGTTGAATTCCAATTGGCCTTTGTCGGCGGTGCCGGGGAACGCGGCGGTCACGGTGCCGAGGCGGTCACCGTCCTGGTATTGGGTGTTGTCCCAGCCGCGCCAGGCGGTGATGGAGGTGAGGGTGTAGTCGCCGAGGTTCCAATCCAACTGCGCCGACAGGCCTTTGTTGGTGTCTTCCACATGGCTGCGGGTGTCGGTGTTGATGTCACGGTTGTCGCTGGACGCCCGCACCGGGTTCAGCGCGTTGGCGAACGCCGGCGTCAGGGACTTGCTCACCACCCCATTGGGCGCGTCGTCGTGGGACTGCATGTAGTCGCCGATCAGGGTCAGCTTCAGGTCGTCATTGGGGGTGAACTCCAACTTGCCGCGAATGCCCTTGTGGTTGTAGCCGTTGACCTCTTGCCCATTGTGTTGGTTATCGACGTTGCCGTCATAGCTGCCGAACAGGGTGCTGACTGAGCCCTTGAGCACACCCGGCACCAGGCTGCCGCCGATGCCGAAACGGGTGCGGCTTTCATTGCCGCTGTAGTAGGACTGGTCGATGTAGCCGTGGGTTTCTTCGGTGGGCGCCTTGCTGGTTATGTTGAGCACACCGGCCGAGGCGTTCTTGCCGAACAGCGTGCCTTGGGGTCCGCGCAGCACTTCGATGCGCTCCAGGTCTAGCAGGTCGAGGGTGGCCTGGCCGGGACGGGCGTAGACCACGCCGTCGATCACGGTGGCCACCGTGGGCTCAACACCGGGGGAGGTGGAGATGGTGCCGACGCCGCGCACGAACAGCGAGGTGTCCTTGTTGGAGGCGCCGGTGCGAAAGTTCAGCGACGGCACCTGCTGCGCGATGCTCGCCACGCCGTTGCGGTTGTCGCGCTCCAGCTGTTCGCCATCGAGCACCGAGACCGCTACCGGGACTTTTTGCAGTGACTCTTCTCGGCGTGTCGCAGTGACGGTCACCGATTTGAGCGTCGGTTCCTGTTCATCCGCTGCAAAGGCGGGCAGGGCGGTCAGCCCCGCAAGGATCAATAACGAAGTGCGTTGGAAGTTGTACATGCTGTGCCCGCTCGAAAAAAATGCCCTGAACCGCTGCCGTTCTGCGACGGCAACGCCTGTGTATTCGTCTCTGGCATTCGCTCGAGCGAGTAGCAGACAAAGCGCTTTGTTAGCGCTAACATCGGCATTATTGGTGGGTCTGGTTTAGAACGTCAAATACTGAAAAATTAGTCCTATATTCTTTTTGGTTGTTAACAGGATGCTGTCGTGAGCGAAGACAAACCGCGCAAACGCCGTGGCGCCGGGCGCGTCACCCTCAACACCGTGGCGCGCCAGGCCGGGGTCTCGGCGATTACCGTGTCGCGCTACTTCAACCAGCCGGAGCAGGTTTCCCCCGAGCGCCGCGAGCGCATTGCCCAGGTGGTGGCCGAGCTGGGTTATGTGCCCAACCTGGTGGCGGGCGGGTTGGCCTCGGCGCGAGGGCGCATCGTGGCGATGGTGATCCCGAACATCTCCGGGCCGATCTTTGCCAATACCATCCAGGGCTTTAGCGACACCCTCAGTCGCCATGGTTATCAGCTGTTGCTGGCGTCCAGTTACTTCAGCGCCGAGCAGGAAGAAAACGCAGTGCGCGCATTCCTGGGTTGGTCACCGGCGGCGCTGGTGCTGACCAGCCGCTTTCACAGCGCGGCCACCGAAAAGATGATCGCCGACGCCGACATTCCAGTGGTGGAAACCTGGGACTACGTGCCCGAGCGTGAGCCGTTGCAGATCGGTTTTTCCCACTACGAGGTGGGCGTCACGGCCGCACGTTACCTGCATGGTCAGGGCTATCGGCGCATCGCGTTCGTGCAGAACAGCGCAGTCGGCGACTTTAGCGCGATGGAGCGCGGCGAGGGGTTTGCCGCCACGCTCACCGAGTTGGGTATAGCGCCTTGGGTATTCGCCCCCGATGCCGAGCGTGCGCCGTTCGAAGCCGGCAAACAGGCCATGGAAGCCCTGATGAGCCACGCCACACCCCCCGATGCGATCTTCTTCGCCAATGACAACCTGGCCGCCGGTGGCCTGTTGGCCGGGCAGCGTGCCGGTTTGAAAATCCCCCAGGACTGCGCCGTGCTGGGCTTTGGCGACTACCCCTTCGCCGAAATGCTGCTGCCGAGCCTGAGTACCATCAAGCCGCCCGCCCTGGAAATCGGCGTGCTGGCCGCCACCCGCGTATTGGAAAGCCTTGGCGCGTTGCCGGTGGATGACGAGGTACAACGGTTGAACCTGTTGGACTGTCGCCTGATCGAACGGGAAAGCTCAAGGACTTGCCCATGACCGAACCCGCCCCTAAAACCCGCCGCGCGCCCAAGGGTGAAAAACGCCGCGAAGAACTGCTGGACGCGGCCTTGCAGGTGTTTTCCCTGGAAGGCTACAGCGGCGCCTCCATGGCCCAGGTGGCGGCGATTGTCGGCATTTCGGTGGCCGGTTTGCTGCATCACTTTCCCAGCAAGATCTCGTTGTTGATGGGGGTGTTGCAGCGTCGCGATGAGGTCAATCAGCGGATTGCCGATGAGGTGCGCGCGGAAAAATCTCTGAATGGTTTGCTCGGCAGCTTGCGGGCCATCAACCGTTCGAATGCTACGGCGCCGGGTGTTGTGCGGGCCTTCACGATTTTGAATGCGGAGAGTTTGTTGGATACGCACCCGGCGTGGGGGTGGTTTCAGGTGCGGTATGCGGCGATTCATCAGCGTATGCAGGGGCAGTTTGCTGAGCTGGTGGCGGCGGGAGAGGTGCGGGGGGATGTGGATCTTGCCGGGTTGGTGGAGGAGATTTTGGCGATGATGGATGGGTTGCAAATTCAGTGGTTGCGGTTTCCGGAGCAGGTGGATTTGGTGGGGCGGTTTGATACGTATATTGCGCGGGTTGAGGCGGCGATCAGGCCTTGAGGTAATCTAAAGGGGGCACGGTCTAATGTGGGAGGGGGCTTGCTCCCGATGAGGGAGTTTCAGCTAACAAATTTGTAGCTGACACACCGCAATCGGGAGCAAGCCCCCTCCCACAGTTTTGATCTCCATACATCAGGTAGATAGTGGTTTGCTCTGGCTCTGGCTCTGGCTCTGGCTCTGGCTCTGGCTCTGGCTCTGGCTCTGGCTCTGGCTCTGGCTCTGGCTTTTGATCTTGATCTTAGGCGCCCCGTTAAACCACGCTGGCCGAACGCAGGCTTGAATCCGTGGGTAACCCGGCAGGACGCCGGGTTAGCCGCCCCGCGCCATGGATGGCGCGTGGCGGCGGCCCACGGATTCAAGCCGGAGTGAGGGCATGCCGAGCCTAGGCGAGGCACCGAGTGGTGGGGCAAGAGCCCTTTGGTTACTTTGGGGCTTTTCCAAAGTGACCCGCCGTCAGGGCGGAACCATAATCAGCCGTTACCTAAATAACGGATATGTACATCAGCCGATAAACCGCCATCGGGAGCAAGCCCCCTCCCACAGAAAAGCACCATCACCTAGCGATCAATTACCGGCAGCACTGCCTTGGCTGCTGTCATACCCATCCCCTTCACTGGTATCGCTGTCATTACTCTGGTTCTGATGAAGCACCCCACCCGTGGTCACCTGCGGCAACTCCCGCAACGTCGAATTCAACGCCGAGCGCGGCAGCGGATTACTGGTGGTAGTCGACAGCTCCTGCCGGAACGGGTTAACCAACTTGGCATTCAGACGAATATCCTGAGACGAACCACCCACCGACAGATTGAAACTGTCAGCATCCACCACCCATTGCTTACTCTTCACATCGTAGTAAGCCAACGAGCGGTCATTGAGTTCGATAGTCACACGCTTGCTCTCACCCGGCTTCAGGAACACCTTCTTGTAACCCTTGAGTTCCTTGAGCGCCCGCTCGACTTTCGGATGATTCTGGCCCACATACAGTTCGGCCACCTCGGCGCCCGCCACTTTGCCGGTATTGGCCAGGTCGAACGACACCTTGATCGGCGCACCCGCCACCGCCACACCTGGGCTCACGCTGATGTTGCTGTAGCCAAAGGTGGTGTACGACAACCCATACCCAAATGGATACAGCGGCTTGATGCCCTTCTTCTCATACCCGCGATAGCCCAGGAACAAGTCGTCCTTGTAGCTCATCTCGGCCAGGGTTTCCTGGTTGTCGAACTTGGGGAAAGTCGCGTAGATCGGGTTGTCTTCGATGTTGCGCTCGATGCTGATCGGCAACTTGGCCGACGGGTTGACCTTGCCCAGCAAGATCTCCGCCAGCGCCTGCCCACCGTTTTGCCCAGGGTAGAAGGCATGCAGCGCCGCCGGTACCTGGTCGATCCAGTCGCTCATCTTCAAGCCGGTGCCGCCGTGCAAGGTCACCACGGTGTGGGGGTTGACCTTGGCGATGCTCTGGATCAGCTCGCTCTGGAATTCCGGCAGGTCAAAGCTGTGGTCGAAGCCTTCGCCCTCGTATTCATTGCTGTTACCGGCCGCCACCAACACTGCGTCGTACTGCGCCAGGTCTTTGGGCGCCACCAACGAGGCCCAGCTCATCTGCACGCCCACCAGGCCGCCCATGGTCGACAGGTAGCCATTGCGGCGCGAGTACTCAAGCTTGATGTCCACGGCTTTGCCGGCTTGCAACTTGACCTTGGCGAACACCGGGATGGTCGGCGGGATGCTGTTGTTGGGCAGCGGGTTGCCGTCGCCGTTGTCGAGGATTTTCTTGCCATCGACGTACAGGCGCACGGCGCCGTCGGCGCGGATCTTGAACACCTGCTCACCGCTGACGGTGGGGGTGACTTGGCCGCTGTAGCGAATCGACGTGGCGGCCGTGTCGCCGTTGACCGGCAGGCTGTCGGTGGACCAGTCCAGGTTGACGTGGCTGTCGGTGCGGCTGGCGGCGGCGTCGCCGGACCAGTTGGTGTTGCTGAAGAACTCGGTCTTCAAGCCCTTGGCGCTGTTGCCGGCGCTGTCGGTGTGGGTCCAGGTCGAGGTGCTCGGGTCCAGGGACAGGCCGTCGATAAACTCAACCTTCGCGCCGGGAGCCAGTTGCTGCAGGCCGCTCAACTCGCTGATGTAGTTGGCCGCCATCACGTTGGCGCTGCCGAAACCGGTGGGCGGCGCGTACTTGGCCAGGTTGCCGACCACGGCGATGCGCTTGGCTTTCTTGGCATCCAGCGGCAGCAGGTTGTTCTGGTTTTTCAGCAGCACGATGCCTTCGCGGGCGGCGTTCAGGGCCACGCGGTTGCTGGTGGCGCTGTTCATGTTGTGGTTGGTCAGCGGTGCCTTGCTGTCGAACTTGTACAGGTAGACCTGCTTGAGGATGCGTCGCACCTTGTCATCCAGGGTCGCGCCGCTCAGCTCGCCACTGTCCAGGAACGGCTTGAGCACCGTGCTGTTCATCTGGTAGCCCATCATGTCCAGGTCGGTGCCGGCCTGGGCGGCAGGCAGGCCGTTGACCACGGCGTTGTAGTCGCTCTGCACGAAGCCTGGGTAGCCCCATTCGGTCTTGAGGATGTCGTGGATCAGGTGCGAGTTCTCGCAGGCGAATTCACCGTTCACCTTCTGGAAGGCGCACATCATCATCGCCACCTTGCTGTTCTTCGAGGCGGACTCGAACGGCGGCAAGGTCATCTCACGCAGCACCCGCTCGCTGATGATTTCATCGAGGTGGAAGCGGTTGCTTTCCTGGTCATTGGCCGCGTAGTGCTTGGCGTTGGCCCACACCCCACGGGACTGGATGCCGTTGATCAACGCAGGCCCCAGGCTGGCGCCGAGGAAGGGGTCTTCACCCGACAGGTACTCGAACGCGCGCCCGCTGTAGGGCATGCGATACAGGTTTACACCCGGCCCGGTGACAAACTGATAACCGCCGCTGGCGGTGTCGTAGCCCAGGGCGCGACCGACGTCGATGGCGCGACGCGGGTTCCAGCTGGCCGCCACGTTCGGGCCGGACGGGTACACCACGCCCTGGTCATTGCCTTCACTGGTGTAACGCACGCCCACGCCGCCATCGGCGCCGTGAATCTGCGGCACGCCGTATTGGCTCAGGGGCTTCACATCCCAGCCGCCGATGCCGCCGATGTAGGCGAGTTTTTCTTCCTGGGTCATCTTCGCCAGGGTCTTGTCCGCCGCTTTTTCGGCGCGACTTGCCATGCCTTCGTCCAAGGCCGGGCTAGTCGCCGCGTGGGCGTGGGACACGGCCAGTGCCAGCAGGGCCAAAGCCGACTGTGCACCGATCATCTTGCGTTTACTCATGGGTCTCTCCAACAACTGTGTATTAAACATGGCGCGCCGATAAGTGCGCGTTCGTCACTTTTCTGCGGGCAATAGTTAGCCTTGATCGCAATATTTAACCGATGGCTAATTGCAATTACTTGGCGGATTGCGCGACTTTTAAAGTTTAAAAATTGTATTGCTTGTTGTTATAAGTGATGTCTCTGCGATATCACGAGATGGCATTTTGAATCGCAAAAGCCCGATAATTAAGGCAATTCTTGCGCGGGTAAGTCAAACAAAAGCTAATTTTTGCGTTAAATAAGAAATATTTCCTTACTGTTTTGAACTAAGACTAAACCTACCAGTCGATTGGTTTAACGAATGTCAGGGTGGCATGGCGAACTAGTGGCTTTGTCCAGTAGTTCTAAAAGGCCATGTTTTATACACGCTGTCATACACAAAGCTTTGGTGTAGGGTCTTGATCCCATTCAAGGCGCTACTTGAGCTGTCTGCTGTTTTTTATCTGGAGAAAGTTGATGAAGATTTCCTTGCTGAGTGCGGGTGTTGTGCTGGGTGTTGCATTGAGTGGCGTGGCAATGGCTGCCGAATCCACCGACGCGGACGCCAAATCCGGCGCTGCCGATTCCACCGTGATCACCCAGGCCCACGACGCCAAAGCGGTGAAAAAGCAGAAGGCTGAGACCACCCGTGGTGGTCGCCCGCAGACCGAGCGCAAAACCTCAAACTGATCCCATTTGGTTGGAATGACCTTGTTGTGGCGAGGGAGCTTGCTCCCGCTGGACTGCGTAGCAGTCCCAAGTTTTTTGGGGGCGCTGCGCACCCCAGCGGGAGCAAGCTCCCTCGCCACAACAAGCGCGCCCCTGCATAAATTTTCTTCAGACAGTCCTCATGCCAAGCCCTTCAGCCACCCTCAACGCCTGCCAACTGCACATCCCAGACACCGAACAGGTGTGCGCCTGGCTGATGCACAACGCTGGCTTGAAAACCGTCGACCTGGAGCGCGCCCGGCGTTTGTCCCAAGAGTCCGACGACACCGAATTGCTTGGCCTGCTGACTCGCCTGGGGCTGGTCTCCGAAGTCGAACTGGCCCGGGCCTGGGCCGCATTGCTCGGCGCGCCGCTGATGCTGGCCGACGCCGCACCGCCGCTGCTGGACCCATTACCCGCCCTGACCGAACGCTTTATGCGCCACTACCAAGTGGTGCCGCTGGGCTGGAGCCACGGCGGCCTGCGCGTGCTAGCCGCCAACCCGTCTCAGCTCTATCCATTCGAGGCCGTGGCGTATGCCTGCGGCGTGCCGGTGTGGCTGGCCATCGGCCCGCGCAATGAAGTCGACACCCTGATCGAGCGCTACTACGGCCAGGGCCGCTCGGCCATGGGCACGCTGATCGAAAACCTCGACGAGCAGGGCGGCGCCCTGGAAGACATCGAACACCTCAAGGACATGGCCTCTGAAGCGCCAGTGATCCGACTGGTGAACCTGATCCTGCAACGCGCCGTGGAGCACCGCGCTTCGGACATTCATATCGAACCCTTCGAAAGCCAACTCAAGGTGCGTTACCGCATCGACGGCGTGCTGCACGAGGCCGAAGCGCCGCCGTCCAGTTCCTCGGCGGCGGTGATTTCGCGCGTGAAGATCATGGCGCGGCTGGACATTGCCGAACGCCGCCTGCCCCAGGATGGCCGCATCATGCTGCGTATCCAGGGCAAGGAACTGGACCTGCGGGTGTCCACGGTGCCCACCAGCTTCGGCGAGTCGGTGGTGATGCGCTTGCTCGACCGCCAGACCGTGAGTTTCGACTTCCAGAGCCTGGGCTTCGATGGTCAGCGCCTGGCCACCTTCCTTGAAGTGCTCGAACGCCCCCACGGCATCCTGCTGGTCACCGGGCCCACCGGCTCGGGCAAGACCACCACGCTGTACACCGCGCTGTCGCGGCTCAACACTGCCGAGCGCAAGATCATCACCGTGGAAGACCCGGTGGAATACCAGCTCGAAGGCATCAACCAGATCCAGGTCAAACCCGCCATCGGCCTGGACTTTGCCGGTGCGTTGCGCTCCATCGTGCGCCAGGACCCGGACGTGATCATGATCGGCGAGATCCGCGACCTGGAGACCTGCCGCATCGCCATCCAGTCCTCCTTGACCGGCCACTTGGTGCTCTCGACGCTGCACACCAACAGCGCCGCAGCGAGTATCACGCGGCTGTTGGACATGGGCGTGGAAAGCTACCTGATCGCCTCGACGGTCAACGGCATCCTCGCCCAGCGCCTGGTGCGCCGCCTCGACCCGGCCACCCGCGAAGCCTTTGAAGCACCGCCCGAATTGATCGCCGAACATGGCCTGGATCGCTTCACCGATGAGCGCCCGATCCGGCTCTACCGCCCGCGCGCCGATGCGCCCGGCGGCGGTTATCACGGCCGCAGTGCAATCACCGAATTGCTGGTGATGAATGACGAACTGCGCAGCCTGCTGATGCGGCAGGCCGACGCCGCCACCCTTGAGCAAGCCGCCCGCCGCGGCGGCCTGCGCACCCTGCATGAAGAAGGCCTGCGCCAAGCCGTGGCGGGCGTGACTTCGCTGGAAGAAGTGCTGCGCGTCACCCGCGGTGAAGGCACTTGAGCCTGTTCAAATACCGCGCCCTCGATACTCAGGGCGCGCCGCAAAACGGCACCCTGGAAGCCAAAGATCAGGCCGCCGCCGTGGCCATCCTGCACAAGCGCGGCCTGCTGCTGTTGCAGATCGATCCCGCCGGCAGCCAGGGCCTGCGCAACGCCTTGGGGCGTGGCCAATTGAACGGCGCGGCGCTGGTGAGTTTTACCCAGCAGTTGGCCACATTGCTCGGCGCCGGCCAGCCGCTGGAACGCTCCCTGGGCATCCTGCTCAAGCAACCCGGCCAACCGCAAACCCGCGCACTCATCGAGCGGATTCGTGAGCACGTCAAAGCCGGCAACCCCTTATCCAAAGCCCTGGAAGAAGAGGGCAGCCAGTTCTCGCCGCTGTACCTGAGCATGGTGCGCGCCGGGGAGGCGGGCGGCGCATTGGAAAACACCCTGCGCCAGCTCAGCGATTACCTGGAGCGCAGCCAGTTATTGAGAGGCGAAGTGATCAACGCGCTGATCTATCCCGCCTTTTTGGTGGTCGGTGTGCTTGGCTCGCTGGCGTTGTTGCTGGCCTATGTGGTGCCGCAGTTCGTGCCGATTTTCAACGACCTCGGCGTGCCCATCCCGCTGATCACCGAAGTCATCCTCGGCCTTGGCCAGTTTCTCGGCAGTTACGGCCTCGCGGTATTAGCCGGGTCGATCGTGTTGATCTGGACCCTCGCCGCACGCCTGCGCAACCCACAACGGCGCGAGCGCTATGACCGCCGCGTGCTCGGTATTCGCATCATCGGCCCGCTGTTGCAACGGGTCGAAGCCGCCCGCTTGGCCCGCACCCTCGGCACCTTGCTCAGCAATGGCGTGGCCCTGCTGCAAGCCCTGGTGATCGCCCGCCAGGTGTGCACCAACCGCGCCCTGCAAGCGCAAGTCGCGCAGGCCGCCGAATCGGTCAAAGGCGGCGGCACCCTGGCCAGTGCCTTTGGCAGCCAGCCGCTGCTGCCGGACCTGGCCCTGCAAATGATTGAAGTCGGCGAACAAGCCGGTGAACTCGACAGCATGCTGCTCAAGGTCGCCGACGTGTTCGACGTCGAGGCCAAACGCGGCATCGACCGCCTGCTCGCCGCCCTGGTGCCGTCCCTGACCGTGGTCATGGCGGTGCTGGTGGCGGTGATCATGCTGGCGATCATGCTGCCGCTGATGAGCCTGACCAGCAATATATGAACCCCCGAGGACTACCCCCCATGCGCTCCAAACCTGCACGCCGCCAAGGCGGTTTCACCCTGTTGGAAATGCTCGCCGTGATCGTGCTGTTGGGCATCGTCGCCACCATCGTGGTGCGACAGGTCGGCGGCAACGTCGACAAGGGCAAGTACGGCGCGGGCAAGGCGCAGCTGGCCAGCCTGTCGATGAAGATCGAGAGCTACGGGCTGGACGTGGGCGCGCCGCCCAAGACCCTGCAACAGCTGGTGGACAAACCCGCCAATGCCACAGGTTGGGCCGGGCCCTATGCCAAGCCTTCGGACCTCAAAGACCCGTTTGGCCATGGCTTCGGCTATCGCTTCCCCGGCGAGCACGGCGCGTTCGATTTGATCTTCTACGGCCAAGACGGCCAGCCCGGTGGCGAAGGCTACAGCGCCGACTTGGGCAACTGGGAATAATGCCCAGCCCTGAGCGCGGCTTTACCCTGCTGGAGATGCTGGTGGTGATCCTCTTGATCAGTATCGCCGCCGGTTTGGTGGGGTTTGGCCTGCAGCAAGGGCTCAAGGCGGCGAGGGAGCGCCAGGTGGTCGGGCAAATGGTGGATGCCCTGCGCAGCACGCGGGCGCGGGCGATTGTCAGCGGTCAGACGGCTAAAACCGTATTCGACCTGCGCGCCTTGAGCTTTCAGGCGCCGGATCGTCCCCTCAAGCATTGGCCTGCCGACTTGCAAGTCACCCTGCACACCGCCGAGCAGGCCGGTGCAGCGGTGGCTTTTTACCCGGATGGCAGCTCCACTGGCGGCAATCTATTACTGGCCAACGGCACGCGCCGTTGGCGCATCGATATCGGCTGGCTGACCGGCAGCGTGCAGTCGAAGGCCCTGCCATGAAGCGCCAGGCGGGCTTCACCTTGCTTGAGATGCTGGCCGCGCTGGTGCTGATGGCGATTTGCAGCACGGTGTTGCTGGTCGCCTTTGGCCAGAGCGCGCGTTCGTTGGCCCAGGTCAATCACAGTGATCGCCTGACCCACGCGGCGTTGAGCGTGCTCGATCAGGAAGCGGCGGGGCCGTTGGCCAGCGGCGTACGTCGGGGCACTTTGGCGGGCATCGGTTGGCAATTGAACATCGCCCAACAACCGACCCGCATCGGCCAGCCGCGCTTGTTTCGACTGGACCTGACGGTGAGCGAAGGTCGGCATCAAGCGCATTTCAGCACGCTTAAATTGCGCGCCGTCAGCGACAGGGCGCCGTTATGACGCGGCGCCAACAGGGCTTTACCTTGCTCGAAATTCTGATCGTGCTCAGCTTGCTCGGCGTGCTGCTGACCCTGGTCGGTGGCGCGCTGCTGGGGGCCAATCGCGCGGTGCTCAAGGCCCAGCGTTACACCACCAGCCTGGATGAAATGCGCGCCGCCCAGCAGTTTCTGCGCACATCCATCAGCGAAGCGCTGCCGTTGGATGTGACCGAAGACGACAGTCAAACCCCTGGTTTTTTTGTCGGCGCCGCCCAGCGTGTGCAATTTGTCGCCACCTTGCCCGGCGTGCTGGGTGGCGGGATTCAGCGCTTCACCGTGCAACTGATCGGCAGCGACTTGCAGGTGGCGTTCGCTCGATTTGAGTCCGCCGCCCAGGTCAGCGTCCCGGCCACGCGCGGCGAGCCTCAGGTGTTGTTAAAAAATGTCGAGGCGCTGCAATTGAGTTATCGCGGTCTCTCCCCCAAAGGCCAGGCCACCGGCTGGATCAGTGAGTGGCCATGGACCAAGCGCCTGCCTTACGCAGTGCGTATCGACGCCACGGTCAGTGGGCCGGTGCCGTGGGTGAGCCAGGTGGTGGCGCTGCGCTTGAACCTGTCGGGCGGGGCGAGCGATCAATGAGGCATCAACGCGGTGTGGCCTTATTGCTGGTGCTGTGGGTACTGGCGTTGCTCAGCCTGTTGCTGGGGGGCTTGGCCGGTTGGGTGCAACTGCAAACCCGTCAGGCGGCATGGCACCGCCAGCACACCCAGGCCACGCTGGCGGCCGAGGCGGGGGTGGCGTTGGTCATGCAGGCGTTGGCCGACCCCGTGCAGCGCAAACAGTGGGTTGCCGATGGCCGCGAAATGCCCTTGGTGTTTGACGATGCGCAGTTGCGTGTGGGCCTGCGCAGTGAGCGCGGCAAGTTGTATTTGAACAGCGCCGAGCCGGCGGACTTGGCCCGCGTGGCCCTGGCCTGCGGCGCCACCCAGGCCCAGGCCACGCGCCTGGCCAAAGACCTGGAAACCCGACGCAACCAAGGCTTGGCGCCGTTTCGGGTGGTTGAAGAGTTACGTCAGTTACCGGGCATGAGCCAGGCGTTGTACCGCCGGCTGGTGCCGCAGATCACCTTGTGGAGCGNCCTGGAAACCCGACGCAACCAAGGCTTGGCGCCGTTTCGGGTGGTTGAAGAGTTACGTCAGTTACCGGGCATGAGCCAGGCGTTGTACCGCCGGCTGGTGCCGCAGATCACCTTGTGGAGCGGCCTGGACCGGCCCGATCCGGCGTTCGCCAGCGCGCTGTTGCGCAAGGCTTTGAACCTGCCATCGCAGAGCGCAGTGGGGGCCGACCCCGGTGAAATCCTGGTGATCAGCAGCCGCGCCGAGCGCCCCGGTGGTTACCACGCGCAGTTGCATGTCACTGTCTTATTGAGCCCAGCGGAGGGAAGCGCACAACCCTATCGGGTGTTGCGTTGGCAAGAATGAATCGATGGTTATCCAAACCCCTGGCCCAGCTTGAGCAGCAATGGGCCGAGCGTTGGCGCGGCAGCGTGCTGCAACAGGCTTGGCGCCTGTGGCTCAAAGAGCTGCGCGCGTGCTTGCCGGCGCTGTTGCGTGGGCAGGAGCGGCCCGAGCAAACCTACCACTGGCCCTTGACCGAGCCGGTGCTGCCGGTGCCCGACACCGTGCGCCAGGTGTTGGTGCTCGCGCCGTCGGTGGTGCTGGTGCAAAGCCTGCAACTGCCCCTGGCCGCTGCGCGCAACCTCACGGCGGTGGTGGGTTATGAACTGGACCGCTTCACGCCGTTCGAGGCCGAGCAACTGTATTTCGTCGCGCGCCAGGAGCGGCGTACCCCCAGCCACCTCAAGGTGACGCTGGTGGCGGTGTTGCGCGAACGCCTCGACCAGATCCTGTCGGACTGCGCCGCGCTGGGCTTGCGCCCCCATCAAGTGGACGTGCAGGGCCTGGGCATCGACCTGTTGCCCGCGCCCTTGCGGCCGCGCCAGCGCAGCGTGGGCAAAGGCCTGCAACGCAACTTGCCGTGGCTGTGCGGGGCCTTGCTGATGGCGGCGATGTTGCTCTGGCTCAACGACCGCCAGAGGGTGCTCGACGCCATGCATGCAAGCGTGCAGCAGCAAAAAGCCCAGGTCGCCCAGGTGCAGCAGCTGCGCCAGCAACTGCTCAATACCCGGGGTGCGGCGCAGTATTTGATCCGCCGCAAAGCCGCCCAGCCCCCCTTGGCGGCACTGCTCAATGAGCTGACCACTTGCCTGCCCGCCGACACCTGGATCGATCAATTGGAAATCAACGATGGCGCCGACGTGTCGTTCTCTGGGCAAAGCGCCAAGGCCAGTGCTCTGATCACCCGCATCAAGGCTTGCCACAGCTTGGAAAACGCGCAGTTCGAAGGGGTGATCCAGCCCGATGCGCAAACCGGCAAGGACCAGTTTTCCCTGCGTGCCCACTTGCATCAGGAGGCCGCCGATGCGCCGACCACTGACACCCCGTGAACGTCGCGGCGCCGCGCTGTTGCTGCTGGCCCTGGTGCTGGGCACGGCGTATTGGCTGTTGATCGACAGCTGGTTCGCCGGCCCCTTGCGCGCCATGGGCGAGCAAGCCGAGCAACTGCGCGAGCAACAACAACGCTACGCCGGCCTGTTGCAACAAGGCGCCTCACTGCGCGAACAACTGGACCAGGCCCGCCAGGACCCGGCCAGCAGCACCAGCCTGTTGCCCGGCGACGACCCCAGCGCCGTGGCCGCCGACCTGATGCAACGCAGCGCCGATCTGATCAACAGCCAGGCCAACCTGGGCGGTGGCTGCAAACTGACCCAGCGCATGCCCATCACCCCTGAACAGGACGACAGCGAGCCTTATCGGCAGGTCAAGGTCAGCCTGACCCTCGACTGCGCCATCGAACCCTTGACCGCCATCCTGCATGCGCTGGAGTACCAGCGGCCGTTTCTGTTCGTGGATGAAATGAGCATCCGCCGCAGGCCCGATGCCCCCGCCAGCGGCGGTGCCGGAAAGCTCGTAGTGCATCTGTTGGTGCGCGGTTACCTGCAACCGGCTGGCGCGAAGCAGGTGCGCCGATGATCCCGGTATTGCGCCCCATTGAATGGGCACTGTTGGGCTTGGCTGGTGTGCTGGGCGTGCTGATGGCGGTGATCTTGAGCAGCGTCGGCGATGCGCCGCAGTGGCTGCCCGCACCTGAACCCACTGCCGCTGCGAGTGCTTCGGCCAAGGTGCTGAGCGCGCCGGATGCGAGCCTGGACAGCCTGGCTGGCACTTGGCAAGCACCGTTGTTCAGCCCCGATCGCAGCCCTGATCACGCCGTTGGCCAGGCCCAGGCGTCCAGCCTGTCGAGCCTGGTGTTGACCGGTGTGGTCATTGATGGCGACCTGCGCGTCGCGTTGCTCAAACCCACTGATGGCCCCGCGCTGAAAATCCACCAAGGCCAGACCCTGCCCAACGGCTGGCGCCTGGAGCACCTCACACCCCGCGATGCCCGTTTCGTGCTTGATGGCCGCACGCAAACCCTGAGCCTCAAGGCTTTGCGGTTGCCGCCGCCGTCCAGCACACCGCCGATTACCCTTCCTCACGAGCCCAACCCTTGACCGATACAGTCCCCAGCGCCTTGCGCACCACCGTGTTTTGCCTGGCCACCGCCGTTGCCCTCGGCGGCTGCGGCTCATTGCCCGACCACCTCGACGCGGACGACGCACTGATGCACGAGGCGATGCAGGGCACCGGCTCCCAGCGCCCGCCCGTGGAGCCCGTCAGCGAGCCGATGCCACAACAACCGGCGGCCAAGGTGCCGGCGCAGCGCCAGTTGATCCGTGGCAACCAGCAATTTGTGCGTCCACCGGCTGCGCCCGCCTCGGGCGAGCAGGGCGGTGGCGACATCGTGTTCAACTTCGCCGACCAGCCCATTGAAGCGGTGATCAACAGCGTGATGGGCGACCTGCTGCACGAAAACTACAGCATCGCCCAGGGCGTGAAGGGCAATGTCAGCTTCTCCACCTCCAAGCCGGTGAATAAACAGCAGGCGCTGTCGATCCTGGAAACCCTGTTGTCCTGGACCGACAACGCCATGATCAAGCAAGGCAACCGCTATGTGATCCTGCCCGCCAACCAGGCGGTGGCGGGCAAGCTGGTGCCGCAGATGCGCGTGGCCCAGCCGTCCAGCGGCCTGTCAGCGCGGCTGTTTCCACTGCGTTATATCTCGGCCACCGAGATGCAAAAACTGCTCAAACCGTTCGCCAGGGAAAACGCGTTCTTGCTGGTGGACCCGGCGCGCAACGTGCTGAGCCTGGCGGGCACACCGGAGGAACTGGCCAACTACCAGGACACCATCGACACCTTTGATGTGGACTGGCTCAAGGGCATGTCGGTGGGAGTGTTCGGCCTGCAACGCGCCTCGGTGGCCGAGCTGATGCCCGAACTGCAAAAAATGTTCGGCCCCGACAGCGGCATGCCCCTGGCGGGCATGGTGCGGTTTTTGCCGATCGAGCGGACCAACTCGGTGGTAGCGATCTCGTCCCAGCCGCAGTACCTGAGTGAAGTCGGCGACTGGATTCACACCATCGACGAGGGCGGCGGCAATGAGCCGCAGATGTACGTGTACGACGTGCGTAACATGAAGGCCACGGACCTGGCCAAGTACCTGCGACAGATCTACGGCACCGGCGCGATCAAGGACGACGCACCGGCCAAGGTCGCGCCGGGTTTGCGTACCGCCACGCTGTCATCGCCGGGCACCAACAGCACCTCGGGCAGCACGCCGGGTGGTTTGAGTAATAACCTGAACAACAGCCAGCCTGCCACCGACGACGAGGACGCCCCCGAAGCCGATCAGGACAGCGCCGAGCAGGGCGCCACCGAAGAGGCCCCCAGCAAAAGCCTCGACGCCGGCACCCGCATCACCGCGCAAAAAAGCAGCAACCAATTGCTGGTGCGTACGCGGCCGGTGCAATGGAAGGAAATCGAATCGGCGATCAAACGCCTCGACAATCCACCGCTGCAAGTGCAGATCGAAACCCGCATCCTCGAAGTCAAACTCAGCGGCGAGCTGGACCTTGGCGTGCAGTGGTACCTCGGGCGCCTGGCGGGCAATTCCGCCAGCACCACCGTGGCCAACACCTCCGGCAGCCAAGGCGCCTTGGGCGGTGGCGGGGCCGGGTTGGGCGCGACGGATTCGTTGTTCTATTCGTTTGTGAGCTCCAATTTGCAGGTGGCGCTGCATGCGCTGGAAACCAACGGCCGCACCCAAGTGCTGTCGGCGCCGTCGTTGGTGGTGATGAACAACCAGCCGGCACAGATCCAGGTGGGCGACAACATTCCCATCAGCCAGACCACGGTGAATACCGGCACCTCCGACACCACCCTGAGCAGTGTTGAGTACGTGCAGACCGGGGTGATTCTGGATGTGGTGCCGCGGATAAATCCGGGGGGCTTGGTGTATATGGATATTCAGCAGCAGGTCAGTGATGCCGAGACCCAGGCGGCGAGTGATACGCAGAGCAATCCGCGTATTTCTACGCGCTCGGTGTCTACGCAGGTGGCGGTACAGAGTGGGCAGACGGTGTTGTTGGGGGGGTTGATCAAGCAGGACAACGCTGAGTCTGTCAGCGCGGTGCCTTATTTGGGGAAGATACCGGGGTTGCGGTGGTTGTTTGGGAATACCAGTAAGTCCAAGGATAGGACGGAGTTGATTGTGTTGATTACGCCACGGGTGATTACCAGTGGGAGTCAGGCGCGGCAGGTGACGGATGATTATCGGCAGCAGATGCAGCTTTTGCGGCCGGGGGGGTGAGTTTCTGGTGTATATCCGTTATTTAGGTAACGGCCACCTATGGTTCCGCCCTTACGGCGGGTCACTTTTGGAGGGACCCAAAAGTAACCAAAAAGTCCTCGCCCCAACACTCGGTGCCTCGCCTAGGCTCGGCATGCCCTCACTCCGGCTTTGGGGGGGGGGGGGGGGGG
>NZ_JBKFTO010000031.1:0-82976 GCF_050432925.1 Pseudomonas sp. 18175
TTTTCTCATCTTCGGTATAGCGACGTTGTTTCAAGCGACAGTCCTACGCCCTCCAGTTTTGAAGAAGCGACAACTATCCTGACATGGAGGGCCTTCCAAAAGTGACCCGCCGTAAGGGCGGAACCCTAAGTCGCCGCTACCAAAATAACGGATATGCCCCCAATCCAAAGCACATCCCATTTGACTCCCCACCAACCCCCATGCTCTCCTACACATCTTGTTTCGGGTGCCCTGCAAAGGGTGAAACGGGAAACCGGTGAGTCATGCACGCATGGCAAGTCCGGTGCTGCCCCCGCAACGGTAAGCGAGCGAAACGTCATATCCACTGTGCCCCTGGCATGGGAAGGCGACGTTTTCAGGCTGACTCTCTACAAGAGCCTCCCCTCGCAAGCCCGGAGACCGGCCCGAACGTAATCAGATAACAAACCCGCGGTGGGCGGGCGCTGTTCAAAACCCTGCGTGCCCGGCTCGCGGGGTTTTCATGCGCTCGTTTCACCCTGACACCTGAAAGGGACGCGCCATGTCGATCATCAGCAGCACTTCGCACTCCGCCAGCAGCACCCAAACCCTGAGCCAACGCCTGACCGCCGCTATCGTTGCGTCGATTCTCGGCGCGAGCCTGGTGTATTTCGCCGGGTTCTCCCATATCGAAGCGGTGCACAACGCCGCCCACGATACCCGCCACAGCGCCGCGTTCCCGTGCCACTGAGACCTGCCGACATGATCAAGCGTATTGCGCAAACCGCAGGTTTCACGGGCCTTGCAGCGGCCCTGTTGCTGACCCTGCTGCAAAGCTTCTGGGTGGCTCCGCTGATTTTGCAGGCGGAAACCTTTGAACATGCCCCAGCCGCCACCGAAGTGGCCCACGAGCATGCCGAGGGCGCCGCTGCCCACACCCATGACGCCGAAGCCTGGGAGCCGGAAGATGGCTGGCAACGTGTGCTGTCCACCACCGGCGGTAACCTGGTGGTAGCAGTGGGTTTTGCCTTGATGCTGGCGGGGCTCTACACCCTGCGCGCACCTACCCGCACCGCCCAAGGCCTGCTTTGGGGCCTGGCCGGTTATGCGACGTTTGTGTTGGCACCGACGATGGGCTTGCCGCCTGAATTGCCGGGCACCGCTGCCGCCGACCTGGCACTGCGCCAGACCTGGTGGATCGGCACCGCGGCCTCCACTGCTGCTGGCATCGCGTTGATCGTGTTCGGTCGCAACTGGCTGCTCAAGGCGCTGGGCGCCGCGATCCTGGTCGTGCCGCATGTGATTGGCGCGCCACAACCTGAAGTGCATTCGATGTTGGCCCCCGAAGCCCTGGAAGCGCAGTTCAAGATCGCGTCGCAGTTGACCAACGTTGTGTTCTGGCTGGCCTTGGGCCTGATCAGCGCCTGGCTGTTCCGCCGCAACCGTGACGATCAATACTCGGCATGACCCTGGTGGTTGGCCTGGGCTGCCAGCGGGGCTGTGATGTTCACACCCTGCTGGGCCTGTTTGACGCTGCTCTTGCCGAGGGCGGCATCGAGCGCCACCGCATTACCGCGCTGGCAAGTATCGACCTGAAACAGGATGAGCCCGGGTTATTGGCACTGGCCGTGATGCTGAATCTGCCATTGCAGTGTTTCAGCGCCGGGCAACTGGCGGTGTATGCAGACCGCCTGAGCCATAAATCCGAGGTCGCGTTTACTCACACCGGCTGCTATGGCATCGCTGAAAGCGCTGCCCTGGCCCTGGCCGAACAGCTCGCCAGCCGCCCCGCTCGCCTGCTGATCACGCGCCAAAAAACCGCCCAGGCCACCTTTGCGTTGGCGTGCTCCGGCTGAAAACCCGATAATCGCCCTTCCCGATCATGAGCAATCTTCATGCTCGCCCGCTTTTCAACAGGAATCCCCATGACCGTCTACTTCATCGGCGCAGGCCCCGGCGACCCGGAACTGATCACCGTCAAAGGCCAGCGGCTGATCCGCAGTTGCCCGGTGATTATCTATGCGGGCTCACTGGTGCCAGCGGCGGTATTGGAAGGTCATCAAGCGCTAACAGTGGTCAATAGCGCGGAACTGCACCTGGAACAGATCATCGACTTGATCAAGGTCGCGCACGCCCAGGGCCAGGATGTGGCGCGGGTGCACTCAGGCGATCCCAGCCTTTATGGGGCGATTGGCGAGCAGATTCGTCATTTGCGCGAGCTGGGCATCCCGTTTCAGATCATCCCCGGCGTCACGGCGGTGGCGGCCTGCGCAGCATTGCTGGAAACCGAGCTGACCCTGCCGGATATCGCCCAAAGCGTGATCCTGACCCGCTATGCGGACAAAACCAGCATGCCGGCCGGTGAGGACTTCGACAGCCTGGCGCAACATGGCACGACCATGGCGATTCACCTGGGGGTCAACCACTTGGAGAAGATTGTCGCCGAGCTGCTGCCGCACTATGGCGCCGATTGCCCGATTGCGGTGGTGCACAGGGCGACGTGGCCGGATCAGGATTGGGTCGTTGGCACGCTGAGTGATATTGCCGAGAAAGTCGCCGCCAAAGGGTTTCGGCGCACGGCGCTGATTGTGGTGGGTCGGGTGTTGGCCAGTGATAGTTTCAGTGAGTCGTCGCTGTATCGGGCGGGCCATGCCCACCTCTATCGGCCCTGACGTGTGAACGCGGTCAAAACTGTGGGAGCGGGCTTGCTCGCGAATGCGGTGTGTCAGTTAACACATCCAACACTGACCCACTGCTTTCGCGAGCAAGCCCGCTCCCACATGACCCCTTTCACAGTTAATCTTCACTGTTAAACAAATAGTGCAAGCCTCTGAATTTAAATCAAAAAAAACGGCGCTCACGGGGCGCCGTTTTTTTGTTCGCAGTGAACGCCTTACTCAGTAGTAGGCGTTTTCTTTCTGCGTGTGGTCAGTCACGTCACGTACGCCCTTAAGCTCTGGAACACGCTCCAGCAGGGTGCGTTCAATGCCTTCACGCAAGGTCACGTCCGCCTGGCCGCAGCCCTGGCAGCCGCCGCCGAACTTCAACACTGCGATACCGTCATCCACTACGTCGATCAGGCTGACCTGGCCGCCATGGCTGGCCAAACCGGGGTTGATCTCGGTTTGCAGGTAGTAGTTGATGCGCTCGTTCACCGGGCTGTCTGCATTGACGCTCGGCACCTTGGCGTTGGGCGCCTTGATGGTCAACTGGCCACCCATGCGGTCGGTGGCATAGTCGACGACCGCATCGTCCAGGAAGGCTTCGCTGAAGTGATCGATGTACGCCGTGAAGCTTTTGAGCCCCAGGGCGGTGTCTTCAGGTTTTTCTTCGCCTGGCTTGCAGTACGCGATGCAGGTTTCGGCGTACTGGGTGCCAGGTTGGGTGATAAAGACGCGGATGCCGATACCGGGCGTGTTCTGCTTGGACAGCAGGTCAGCCAGGTAATCGTGGGCGGCGTCGGTAATGGTTATGGCAGTCATGGAAACTCCTCACAGGCTTGCCGGCAGTTTACGCCAAAATATTACGCAGGTACAAAGTCCCAGTAATTTTGTCGGAAAAGACCCGCGCCGCCCGTCAGAGGTTTTCATAGCGATTCATGTCCAGCACGCCCTCTTCCACCGGCGTGGTTTCGCGGATGTACTGCGATAAATCGTGGAAGTATTGCCAGAACAGCGGATGGCTGCGGCGCACACCCCAGCGGTCGACGATTTTCTCAAAGCGGTTGGCATCCTTGGCACGCTCCATTTGTGCAACAAACTCCGGCACTTCCTGGGCCGGAATGTTGAACATGAAGTTCGGGTAGCTGCTCAATACGCCCGGATAGATCGTCACGGTGTCCAGGCCCGGCTGATAGCGATAGGCCTCACCGAGCAGGAACGCCACGTTACTGTGGGCGCGGTTGCGCAGCATGCTGTAGACCACGCGCTTGCCGGTCGCGGTCTCGATGCGCAACATCGTGGCTTCGGGCAACTGGTCGATAACCTTGAGCCCGGCCGCCGGACGCGAGGTCAGCCGGCTCAATGCCTGCTCGGCATCCTGTAATGCCGGGTCGATGCCGTCACGGGAGCAATAGGCGCCCGCGCAGCGGTTGATCGGGTCGGGACTGGCGTTCAAGTCGCCATAGCGGGCGAGCAACTGGTTGGCAAAGTCGCGTTTCGGGTCTTGCGCGTTCAGGTGCAGGCCGGTGGGTTTGTCGTCATCAATGGCTTCGTAGTCCAGCCACAGCTTGAGTTTGCCGCTGTTTTGGTACCAATCATCCAAGAAACCTTCGCGGGAATCCGCCGGCATCAGGCGCAGGAAGTTCTGCTCGGCGCCATTGCGGATCAGGTCGAAGTACAGCCGAGTCTGGGCTTGGTGCGACACATTGCCGAACACGTCGAAGTTCACCGCCAACTGGTAATAGGTGCGCTCCAGCAGCGGGTAGTCGAACAACCACATCGTTTGCGGCACTTCGCCGATCAGGCCCTTGTTCACCGAGGCGCTGTCGAAATGACGGAAGATGCTCAACAAGGCGTTGTCATTGCCGGCCCACAGCGATGACCAACTGGGCGCCGGGATATCCGCATAGTTGTCGCGGCGCAAAGCCTCATAGGCGTTGCGTTTGTCGCGGTAGGCCAGCCACAGGCTCAGCACGCTGCCCACGTCATCGTTCTGCCCTGGCATCGCCAGCAACGGCGTAGCCTGGCCGCGATAGCGGGCATCGGTGATGTACAGATCGTGCTCCGGGTCCTGGAACAGGGTCCAGAAGTTGTCGCGGATCACGTCGGTGGCGATCTGCCCACGGCACACCGGCCCACGGATAAAGGTGCGTACAAAGTACTCGGCGTTGTCCAGCATGAACTGGTAGCGCGCCTTGGCCGGGATGGCTTCGAAGGTCTCAAACGGGTTGGCGCGGCGGCCCGGCCCGTAGCCTGGCAAGGCGTTGACTTGCCAATTACCGGCGTAGAACAGCTCTTTAATGCGGGCCATTTTCGCGGCACTGAACGGATAGGTGATGTGGGTTTTATGCACGATCACGCCCTGCACCGGCCATAGGCGGTAATAAACCTGGGTGCCCGGGTCATCATTCGGGCGGCGGGTGGCGATCAGGTCGATAGGCTGACCACTCGGCGTACGCGAGCGTACCCATTGGAAGAAATGCCCAGGCTCGCCATTCTCGAAGTAGATATGGGCCAGAAACAAATGCTCGAACAACCAACGCGCTACCAGGCTTTCACGAGCGCCGGGCTGGTTAAGCAGGTTTTCCCACTGCTGCACCTGCAAGGCTTCCTTGGCACTCGGTGCCAAGCCTTGTTCATCTATAGGGGCACCGGAAGCTAGCCAGCGTTGCAGGGTCTGGTATTGCTGGTCGGTAAGGCCCGTGACCGCCAACGGCATGCCTTCCTTGGGGTGCGCTCCGGCGTAGGCATTGAATTCGCCGGGCATGGCGCACATGTTTTCACGGCTCAGGCCCAGCACGATGTCTTCGGGCAACTTGGCGTTGGGTTGCAGCGGTGCGTTGTGGCCCAACTCCAGCATGCGCGCCATCAGTGCAGCCTGGCTGCCCTGGGCGTCCAACACCGAATAGAAGCCCTTCTGCTGCCAGGCTTGCTGGCCAAACGCGTCGTAGAACAAACGGGTGGTCGGCGTGGCCTTGCTGCGTTCGCCGTCATAGACCGGTACTTTGCTCGCGCCACGGGCCGCGCCTTCGCCACTGCCCAGGTTGAGCTGGCAGGCGGAGTCGTAGCAGGCGTGGCAGGCCACGCATTTCTCGGTAAAGATGGGCTGGATGTCGCGGGTGTAGGAAATCCCGGGAGCAGGACTTTGAGCCTGGGTGCTGCTGGCAAGCAGCAACAGCGCGGCGCTGACGATGAGGCGAAGTGACATGTATCCGGTCCCGATTCAATGCGTGCGCTGAAAATTTGCCGGTGATTCTACCGGGCCACACCCCCAAGCAACATGAACGATATTCATGCAAAACCTGCACATGCTCTAAATCGGCACAGGTTTGTTATGATTCACGCCCTCCGAAATGCCTGACCAGAGTAGTCCCATGTCCGATCGTAGCGTTCGTCTGCAAGCCCTTCATCAAGCCCTCAAGGACCGTATCCTGATCCTCGACGGTGGTATGGGCACGATGATCCAGAGCTACAAACTGGAAGAAGTCGACTACCGTGGCAAACGCTTCGCCGACTGGCCGAGCGACGTCAAGGGTAACAACGACCTGCTGGTGATCACCCGTCCCGACGTGATCGGCGGCATCGAAAAAGCCTACCTGGATGCCGGTGCCGACATCCTCGAAACCAACACCTTCAACGCCACGCGTATTTCCATGGCCGACTATGGCATGGAAGAGCTGGCCTACGAGCTGAACGTAGAAGGCGCACGTCTGGCGCGCAAAATCGCCGACGCCAAGACCGCCGAAAACCCAGCCAAGCCGCGTTTCGTCGCCGGCGTGCTCGGCCCCACCAGCCGCACCTGCTCGCTGTCGCCCGACGTGAACAACCCCGGCTACCGCAACGTGACCTTTGATGAGCTGGTGGAGAACTACACCGAAGCCACCAAAGGCCTGATCGAAGGCGGCGCCGACCTGATCCTGATCGAAACCATTTTCGACACCCTCAACGCCAAGGCCGCGATCTTCGCCGTGCAGGGCGTGTTCGAGGAATTGGGCTTCGAACTGCCAATCATGATCTCCGGCACCATCACCGACGCCTCCGGCCGCACCCTGTCGGGCCAGACCACCGAAGCGTTCTGGAACTCGGTGGCCCACGCCAAGCCGATTTCCGTAGGCCTCAACTGCGCCCTGGGGGCCAGCGAACTGCGTCCGTACCTGGAAGAATTGTCGAACAAGGCCAACACCCACGTCTCCGCACACCCGAACGCTGGCCTGCCCAACGAATTCGGCGAGTACGATGAGCTGCCTTCGGAAACCGCCAAGGTCATTGAGGAATTCGCCCAGAGCGGCTTTCTCAACATCGTCGGTGGCTGCTGCGGTACGACCCCAGGCCATATCGAAGCCATCGCCAAGGCCGTGGCCGGTTATGCACCCCGTGTGATCCCGGATATCCCAAAGGCGTGCCGCCTGTCGGGCCTGGAGCCGTTCACCATTGATCGCAGCTCGCTGTTCGTCAACGTCGGTGAACGTACCAACATCACCGGTTCAGCCAAGTTCGCCCGCCTGATCCGTGAAGACAACTACACCGAAGCCCTGGAAGTCGCCCTGCAGCAGGTGGAAGCCGGCGCCCAGGTGATCGACATCAACATGGACGAGGGCATGCTCGATTCGAAGAAGGCCATGGTGACCTTCCTCAATCTGATCGCTGGCGAGCCGGACATCTCTCGCGTACCGATCATGATCGACTCCTCCAAGTGGGAAGTGATCGAAGCCGGCCTCAAGTGCATCCAGGGCAAGGGCATCGTCAACTCCATCAGCATGAAGGAAGGCGTGGAGCAGTTCATTCACCACGCCAAGCTGTGCAAGCGCTATGGCGCCGCCGTGGTGGTGATGGCCTTCGACGAAGCCGGCCAGGCCGACACCGAAGCGCGCAAAAAAGAAATCTGCAAACGCTCCTACGACATCCTGGTCAACGAAGTGGGCTTCCCGCCGGAAGACATCATCTTCGACCCGAACATCTTCGCGGTCGCCACCGGCATCGAGGAGCACAACAACTACGCCGTCGATTTCATCAACGCCTGTGCCTACATCCGTGACGAACTGCCGTACGCGCTGACCTCGGGCGGCGTGTCCAACGTGTCGTTCTCGTTCCGGGGCAACAACCCGGTGCGTGAAGCGATCCACTCGGTGTTCCTGCTGTATGCGATCCGCAATGGCCTGACCATGGGTATCGTCAACGCCGGCCAGTTGGAGATCTACGACCAGATCCCAACCGAGCTGCGCGACGCCGTGGAAGACGTGGTGCTCAACCGCACCCCGGACGGCACCGACGCCCTCCTCGCCATCGCCGACAAGTACAAGGGCGACGGCAGCGTAAAAGAAGCCGAAACCGAAGAATGGCGCGGCTGGCCGGTGAACAAGCGCCTGGAACACGCGCTGGTCAAGGGCATCACCACCCATATCGTTGAAGACACCGAAGAATCACGGCTGTCGTTCGCCCGCCCGATCGAAGTGATCGAAGGCCCGCTGATGTCCGGCATGAACATCGTCGGTGACCTGTTTGGCGCGGGCAAAATGTTCCTGCCCCAAGTGGTGAAATCCGCTCGGGTGATGAAGCAGGCCGTGGCCCACTTGATCCCGTTCATCGAGCTGGAGAAAGGCGACAAACCGGAAGCCAAGGGCAAGATCCTGATGGCCACGGTCAAGGGCGACGTGCATGACATCGGCAAGAACATTGTCGGCGTGGTGCTCGGTTGCAATGGCTATGACATCGTTGACCTGGGCGTGATGGTGCCGGCGGAGAAGATCCTGCAGGTGGCCAAGGAACAGAAGTGCGACATTATCGGCCTGTCTGGCCTGATCACCCCGTCGCTGGACGAGATGGTGCACGTGGCCCGCGAGATGCAGCGCCAAGGCTTCCATCTGCCGTTGATGATCGGTGGCGCTACCACGTCCAAGGCCCATACGGCGGTGAAGATCGAGCCCAAGTACAGCAACGATGCCGTGGTATACGTGACCGACGCCTCCCGTGCGGTGGGCGTGGCCACGCAACTGCTGTCCAAGGAGCTCAAAGCCGGCTTTGTTGAACGTACCCGCGAGGAATACGTGGAAGTACGCGAGCGCACCTCCAACCGCAGCGCCCGCACCGAACGCCTGAGCTACCCGGCGGCCATCGCCAAGAAGCCGCAGTTCGACTGGAGCACCTACACCCCGGTGACGCCGACCTTTACCGGCGCCAAGGTGCTGGACAATATCGACCTCAAGGTGCTGGCCGAGTACATCGACTGGACCCCGTTCTTTATCTCCTGGGACTTGGCGGGCAAATTCCCACGCATCCTGACCGATGAAGTCGTGGGCGAAGCCGCCACCGCGCTGTACGCCGATGCCCAGGAAATGCTGGCCAAGCTGATCGACGAAAAACTCATCAGCGCCCGTGCCGTATTCGGTTTCTGGCCCGCCAACCAGGTCAAGGACGATGACCTGGAAGTCTACGGCGAAGACGGTCAGCCCCTGGCGACCTTGCATCACCTGCGCCAGCAGATCATCAAGACCGACGGCAAGCCGAACTTCTCCTTGGCCGACTTCGTGGCGCCAAAAGACAGCGGCGTGACCGACTACGTGGGGGGCTTTATCACCACCGCCGGCATCGGCGCAGAGGAAGTGGCCAAGGCTTATCAGGACGCGGGCGACGACTACAACTCGATCATGGTCAAGGCCTTGGCCGACCGCCTGGCCGAAGCCTGCGCCGAGTGGCTGCACCAACAAGTGCGTAAAGACTACTGGGGTTACGCCAAGGACGAGCAACTGGACAACGAGGCGCTGATCAAGGAGCAATACAGCGGCATCCGCCCTGCACCCGGCTACCCGGCGTGCCCGGATCACACCGAGAAAGGCACCTTGTTCCAACTGCTCGACCCCGAAGCGCGCGAGATGGAAGCCGGCCGCAGCGGCGTGTTCCTCACCGAGCACTACGCGATGTTCCCGGCGGCGGCGGTCAGCGGCTGGTACTTCGCCCACCCGCAGGCGCAGTACTTTGCCGTGGGCAAGATCGACAAGGACCAAGTGGCCAGCTACACCGCACGTAAAGGCCAGGACCTGGCCGTGACCGAGCGTTGGTTGGCACCGAACCTGGGTTACGACAACTAGGGCCTCCCCTGGCACTATCACCAAGACCGCCGCAATGGCGGTCTTTGGTTACCGCACCAGCCATGACGAAATGCGATCCCCTGTGCAAACCCAACCATGGTTTTCATCAGGAACAAGGACTTCGTCATGCCCACCCCGTCTACAACCTTGGGCCAACTGCCAGCTCTGGCGGCCCATGCTCATTTCGCCAGCCGCCCAAGCCTGGTCTCGGTGGTTTTTGCCGGACTGCGCCAGCGCATCCTGGAGCACTACCCAACCCTGCCAATGGACCTGACCCAGCTCAAACTGGCCAGCCCCCTTGCGACCGGTGGCCACTCCATGCAGTTGCTGCTGAATGTGGCAATCGACCACCTGCTCAACCCCCAACTGTTGGACTTTGAGCCGCGAAACGGACAATCGTTTTTCCTCACCCAAACGCCTCCCGAAATCCTGGCGCCTGCCGCGCCAGCGGCCCTCGACATGCAAGTCATCGCCCACGTCATCGACGACCTGCGCCTTGAATTTTGCATCGATTTTCAACAGGCCCTGGCCGATTACTGGAACGCAACCGACAGTCATGGCAACAGTCGTTGGCAGTGGCTGGCAGAGCTGCTCAACGGCCAAATGATTGCCGCCGTTACGGCCACCAGCGCACTGAACGAGGTGCAGCTCGATATGCTCACCACGGTTGCCCAATGGCCGCAGTTGCTGACCCGTCTGCGGCGCTCCGACCCGCCCACGTACGTCTACTTCATCGAAACCACCCTGACCAAGGGCGCTGAGCGTGTCACCTTGTTGACGCCGGACATGATAATCGTGCGCGACCGGCAGGTGCTGTTGTGCGCCGTAGACGGCGCCGTGCAAGCGTTTGACGACATGGACGCCTTTGGCCGCGCCTGGGGCGCCAAGCTGGCCGAGCGGTTTCAATTCGACACGCTGACCTGGCGCCGCAATGAGCCGGATGGCAACGTGTTTGAGCAGCAGGCGGGGCTGATCCTCAATCAGCAGCTCGAAGACATCGCCCACCTGTCCTTTGAAGGTCACAGCGAAGAAACCCTGGAGGCCCGCCTGGCAGCGCTCACCGACCCGGCGCAGCTGCTATCCAGAGACCCTAAGGCCGCGCTGGACGTGCTCCAGAAGGTGGACCGCCAATTACCCGCCTGGCTCCAGCAAGCCGATGCCGAGGACCGCTTCGCCTACCACCGCCACGCCCAGGACATGGCACAGGTGATGAAACAAAACCAGGGCCGCTCATTCAATGAAGGCATCCAGAATGTCCAGCGCTTTAGCCGTGAGGCCTTGCGCGCCCAGATGAAGGCCGACCATGGCGATTTCGACCCGGACGCGCTGGTGCTGGACTTTACCGTAGCGGCGGGCTACCCCGGCGGGGCCGGGATAATCGAACATGTGCGCATGTCGCTGACGGAACTGGCGGTGAAGAACCTGGCCGGCAAACCCAGCGGTACGGTGAAGCTATCAGCCAAAAACGGCGAGACATTGCCCCAGTGGCTGACCGAAGACTACCTGATGGGCAGTGGCGGCTTGATCCAGCGCGTGGACATTGGCACCACCTACCCGCAGGCCATCAAGGATCTATTGCTGAGCGACAGCCGGGAGGCCCAGGAGCGGGAAACACTGTTTTGCCGCGAACTGCGGGTGCACCTGCCCATGCAGGCACTGGAGTTCAAGATCCGCCGCCTGTACGGCGTCACCACCCAAGGCTATCGCTACATCAAGGCGCTGATGGGCATCTACCCGGCGGACAGGTTGGTCGACGACCAGCAGATCGTATTACGGCCACTGGCCCTGTGCCGGGCACCACATACCACGCCAGATCCCGTCAGCAACATGTTCATCATCGAGTCGCGTACCGCGGACAGCGGCCCGCACCTGCTGTATCGCCCGCTGTACAGCGACTGCCTGTACGAATTCCCGACTCGCCAAGCTTTGCTGGACGCGATTGCGCAGCCCGGCGCCCTGCAAGACAGTGTGTTGACCTGGCTGACCGACAAGGCCCGCCGCATCTACGCCTACGGGGGCATCAGAGAGCCACATATCCTGCGGTTCCTGGTCGGTGAAGATACGGTCACCCATGAGCGCCCGGCACCCGCCACCCTGGCGCGGGATGAAGGCGCCGATGAGTGGCTGCAATCTCAGCTCAACGGGCAACTGCTCAACCATCTATTCGGCAGTACCGCACGGGCCCTGGTTGACTTGGCCGACCGCGAGTCGGTGTCCAACGGCGAAAGCCGCTGGGCGATTGTGATGCAAGGCGCATGGCTGCTGTTCAACACCCTGGTGTTGCCGCTGGTGCGCGGCCCGGCCATGCTCGCGGGTTGGTTCCTGGTCATGGTCAGCAGCCTTGAGCAAGACCTGTCCGGGCTCGACAGCACTGACGCCACCACCCGGGAGCTGGCCTTGATCGACTTGCTGCTCAACACCGCCATGGTGCTGCTGCACGCTGCAAGTTCCTCGCCCAGCGCACCAAAACCACTGCCAGAACGCGTCGAGGATGACACTGCGCAGCACCTCGATACCTGGCGCCACCCCCTCGGCGTACCGCGCCGGCCCAGTACGCCGATAGTTCGCCAAGGCGCGGTAGCCTTGCCCGGTGAAGTCCCGCTGAGTGGCCCTACCGCGCTGGACTTCAGCCGCTCCCTGGCGAGCCCCAAGGCCAGCGCCCTCTTACTGGAGAAGCTGCTCGACATCCATGTGCCTTGGCCCCCTTCCTTGCCCGCACCCCAAGCCGGCGGCCCGCTCAAAGGCTTGTACCGCATCGGTAATCAATGGCACGCCAGTGTCGGTGGGTTGTTATTCCAAGTCGCGGTGGTGCCTGGCTTTGGCGAGGTGTACCTGGTGCACCCCCAGCATCCGCTGCGCCCTGGTTTCAAGCTGGTGAGTGATGGCCAGGGCCACTGGCGCCTGGATCGCGGTGCGAAACTGGAGGGCGGCATGCCCGGAGGCCGGCGCGCGGAACTGCAACGAAAAAAATCCGAACGGCTTCAACCCTTGATCGCCGAGCTCAAAGCGCTAGGCATTGAATTTCTCGAAGGTGACACAGCGGCCGCTCCAGCGGTGGTGGCCTTGAACAGTGCACGGGCCACATTGAAACAGCAGAGAAAAACCCTGCGCCAGGTTTGGGAGCTGCTCAGCAAAGCCGTTCCTGAGCTCAAAGAACGATTCAGCCAACGCCACCAAGAGGAACAGCAAAAAACCGCCAGGGCCAAGGTTGAGTTCGACATCGCCTACGAGCATTACCGCACCCTGAAAGAAGCCGTATTTCCTGCCCTGCGACGCTATGAGGCGAAGGCGGTGGAGTTGATGGAAATCGACAAGGCGAACCCGGACCCCAAGCACAAGAAAGACATCGCCACTTGGTATTTTTTTGATTACTGGGGGTCGCTGTTCGACGTCAACATGGAACACCTGCTCAGTTTTAATGAAACCCCTCGGGGCGAAACCTATTTCGAACTCAGCGGCCGCGTGAACGAGGAGTTGCCCCAGGGTATCAACGACGCTTACAACGAGGTTCTCGCCTTATGGAAAGCACAGTTTGAGACGTTCAAGCAGTTGGTTGTGCTGGCGGAAAAAATGGAAAGCATCCTCCAGCCGGCCGATCCCGCACAACGCAAATACCTGCTCAGGGAAAGGCCGGACTACGCGTATGTATCGTCAGTCGAAATCAAACAAAGCTTGTTGATCTTTCTGTCCGAGCTGGTCTTGAACCGTAACCACCGCTCACGGGAACCGGCCGAACACCCGTTCGTGATGGAGCTTGCCGACCCCAATCGGGACCGGGTCATCCTGTCGCACGCCGAAATACGCGACATCGGCGGGTATTCGCCGGCCGAGCAAATGAACGTGCTCAAGAACGTGCTGGAGTTGTACGAACGCCTGGAAAACGCCGTCACCTCACTGGCTGAAATGGGTTCCGGGTTTGTCCGCGAGGACTATCGCGCAGCGTTCATGGAACACCTGACCGAAGCCCGCAATGGCCTGGAAACCCAATTGGCCGACCTGATCCTGGTCGACGCCGGGTTCGCCCCCGTCGAAGCGCCGCCCAAGGCTGCGCGAACCAAGAGCCCGGGCAAAATAGTGTTCAAGACCCGCAATAACGAATACCTGGTCGGTGACCTGCAGCCGACCGGGCCGCAAACCGCCGACCGGTTTGTCACTATCCAAGACCCGGTCACCAAAAAGCTCGTCGCCACTTACCACGAGTACCCCAACGAAGGGGCCTGGCATGAAGTCGTCGAGGCCACACCTCCAACGCCACCCGTCGCTCGGGTAACCCACAGCCTCCAGAGCATTGAGAACGAGGCACGCACGGTCATGGCACGCAGGGCCAAGACTGAGTTCATCATCCGCGATCAGCAAAAAAAGCTGCTGGACCACCAACGTCGTGAAGCGCTGCGCCCACTTGAATGGGAGGAGATGTTGAGCCCCCAGGCCCGCCAGCTTGAAGCGCTGGCCAATGAAATCGAGCGCGACCACGCCACCCAGCCCAATGCCAGCACCTTGATCAACACCTTCCGCGACGAAGCACAAAGCCTGCGGCGCCTGGCTCAAACCGTGTGCAGCGAAGCCTTCAAGCAGCAGCGGCCCAAAGCCGCGAACATCGAATATCTGTGGAGGCATGGCCTGGTCGACATCAACTTGGTCAAGCGGCGTACTCCACTCAAAGGCGGCGGTTTCCTGACCGAGTATGCGGTGCGTGACAAGCAAAAGATCAGAGACGGTAAACGCGGTGACGACAACGTGCTGTGGTACGCGCACTTTCATTATGCAAAGGCCAACACGCCCGCCTTCGAACCCGCATTCGGCCATCTGAAGACCAAGGAAGAACGCTTATTTACCCGCAAGGAACTGATCGAACAGGCGCGGGCCAACCACAGGGAGGTGGTCAATCTTGAGAAGGTGGTGATCAAGCCGCCGCTGGACCGGGAGTTGTTTTTGAAGCTGGAACCGGCGCAGGCGTGAGGACGTAACGCCCAAGCCCGCAGAGGATTGTCTATGCTGTCCCTCACACACCTTGTGTCGAGGGATGTATGGACGATCCAGCCAATAAGCCCCCTACCTTCTGGCAGATGCTGCACAGCGTGATGGCAGCAGCGTTTGGCGTGCAAAGCGGCAAGAACCGCGCTCGTGACTTCACCCACGGCAAGCCCAGTCACTTCGTGATTGTGGGCATCCTGTTTACGGCGGTGTTTGCACTGACGTTGTTTGGCATCGTGAAACTGGTGTTGCACGTGGCCGGGGTGTAAACCCAATCAAAAATGTGGGAGCGGGCTTGCTGTGGCAAGCCCCAATGCCAGTCAGTTAAGGGTTAGAAAGAGTAAAAGCTAACCTGTGGCGAGGGAGCTTGCTCCCGCTGGACTGCGCAGCAGTCCCATCTTTGGGGCCGCTACGCGGCCCAGCGGGAGCAAGCTCCCTCGCCACACTGACGGTGTTTGCCCTTAACTGACTGGCATTAGGGCAAGCCCGCTCCCACATTGGCTCCTCATAAAGCTTGGAATTGTCGTCGGTTTATTGGTGGCTCACCCAGAACACTGCGGTTCCCACCACCAAAATAATCAGGAACAGAATGGCCCAGGCATCAACGGTACTGTCGGGTTTACGGGCTTTTGTCGGATTGCTCATCGCATCGCCTCTTGTCGGTTTTATAGGTGATTGCACTAAGACTCGACCTCAGTAAAGTCGATGATTGTCCGCATGACAAATGTGGTTATCGCGAGAACCAGTCTCATTAGTCATTTTGGTTATTTGCATATACTCAAACATCACTTTTGCGCATAAACGCAAACTGGTATCGTGCGCCGGCTCCGTTGGGAGTGCGCGGCCGTGCGCGCAGATTTGCCGAGAACAGGACCTATATGTACGTATACGACGAATACGATCAGCGCATCATCGAGGACCGCGTCAAGCAGTTCCGTGATCAGACCCGACGCTACCTAGCAGGTGAACTGAGCGAAGAAGAGTTCCGCCCTCTGCGCCTGCAAAATGGCCTTTATGTTCAGCGCTTTGCGCCGATGCTGCGGGTGGCCGTGCCTTATGGCCAACTGACTTCGCGCCAGATGCGCATGATGGGTAAGATCGCCCGCGACTTCGACAAAGGCTATGCCCACATCAGTACCCGCCAGAACGTGCAGTTCAACTGGCCGGCCCTGGAAGATGTGCCGGATATCCTGGCTGAACTGGCGACCGTGCAGATGCACGCCATTCAGACCAGCGGTAACTGCCTGCGCAACGTGACCACCGACCAATTCGCCGGCGTTGCCGCCGACGAACTGATCGACCCACGCCCGTGGTGTGAAATCGTCCGTCAATGGACCACCTTCCACCCGGAATTCGCCTACCTGCCACGTAAGTTCAAGATCGCCATTAATGGCTCGACCTCGGACCGTGCAGCCATCGAAGTACACGATATCGGCCTGGAGCCGGTGTACAACGCGGCCGGCGAGTTGGGTTTCCGAGTCCTGGTGGGTGGCGGCCTGGGCCGTACTCCGGTGGTTGGCGCGTTCATCAACGAGTTCCTGCCATGGCAGGACCTGTTGAGTTACCTCGACGCCATCCTGCGGGTCTACAACCGCTACGGCCGTCGTGACAACAAGTACAAGGCCCGGATCAAGATCCTGGTAAAAGCGCTGACCCCTGAGGTATTCGCCCAGAAAGTCGACGCCGAGATGGAACACCTGCGCGGCGGTCAGACCACCCTGACCGAAGCCGAAGTACATCGCGTGGCCAAGCACTTCGTCGACCCTGAGTACAAGGCCCTGAGCAATCAGGACGCCGAGATCGCAGCCCTCGACCTGGAACACCCAGGTTTCGCCCGCTGGCGTGGCCGCAACACCCTGGCGCACAAGAAGCCTGGCTACGTGGCCGTGACCCTGTCGCTCAAGCCTACCGGTGTTGCGCCGGGTGATATCACCGACAAACAGCTGGACGCCGTTGCCGACCTGGCCGACCGCTACAGCTTTGGCCAACTGCGCACCTCCCACGAGCAGAACATCATTCTCGCGGACGTTGAGCAAAGCCAACTGTTCACCCTGTGGGGCGAGCTGCGTGAAGGCGGTTTCGCCACGCCGAATATCGGCTTGCTGACCGACATCATCTGCTGCCCGGGTGGCGATTTCTGCTCCCTGGCCAACGCCAAGTCGATCCCGATTGCCGAGTCGATCCAACGTCGTTTCGACGACCTGGACTACCTGTTCGACATCGGCGAGCTGGACCTGAACATCTCCGGTTGCATGAACGCCTGTGGTCACCACCACGTCGGCCACATCGGCATCCTGGGCGTGGACAAGAAAGGCGAAGAATTCTACCAAGTGTCCCTGGGTGGCAGCGCCAGCCGCGATGCGAGCCTGGGCAAGATCCTTGGCCCATCCTTCGCCCAGGAAGCCATGCCTGAGGTGATCGGCAAACTGATCGATGTGTACATCGAACAGCGCACCGAAGATGAGCGTTTCATCGACACCTACCAGCGCATCGGCATCGACCTGTTCAAGGAGCGCGTCTATGCAGCGAATCATTAAGAACAACGAAGTCCTCGACGAAACCTGGCACCTACTGCCCAAGGACGCGAGCTTCGATGGCATCTCCAACTGCGACGACCTGATCGTACCGTTGGCGTTGTGGCGCGAACACGGCCACGCCCTCAAGGCCCGCGACGGCGGCCTGGGTGTGTGGCTGGACGCCGATGAAGAAGCCGAAGAAATCGGAGCTGACGTGGAGCATTTCCAGGTTATCGCGCTGAACTTCCCGGCCTTCACCGACGGGCGCAACTACTCCAACGCGCGCCTGCTGCGTGACCGTTATGGTTACAAAGGCGAGCTGCGGGCGATTGGCGACGTGCTGCGCGACCAATTGTTCTACCTGCGTCGCTGCGGTTTCGATGCCTTCGCCCTGCGCGCTGACAAAGACCCGTACGAAGCGCTGGAAAGCCTCCAGGACTTCTCGGTGACCTACCAGGCTGCAACGGATGAGCCGTTGCCGCTGTTCCGTCGCCGCTAAGTCTGCGCAAATGAAAAAACCCTGGCCTGCCAGGGTTTTTTTATGGGTTTAATTTGATCGATGCCAGCACCTGCTTTTGCCCCATGGAGCACGGTACGTCCGCAGGCTGCGCCCGCACCGCCTCTATCACCCCCAACAACTGCGCCTTGCTGTGGGCCAACTGCGCCTGCATCTCTTCGATCTGCGCCACCTTGCGCTCCAGCGCTTCGATCAGCTCATCGCGCTTGTGCTCCCCAGGTGCCGGCATCAACGCCTTGAGTTCCTGCAGCGTGAAGCCTGCCTGCTGCGCGCTCTGGATCAGTTGCAAGGTCATCAACGCTTCGGGCGCATAACGCCTGTAACCATTGGCCTGGCGCCCAACCTGGCTGATCAACCCTTCGGCCTCATAAAAACGGATACGCGACGCCGCCAACCCGCTCTGCTTTGCCAACTCACCAATATTCATCGCCACGCCTGCTTGACATTAAAGTTAACTTTAAGCTTAGCCTGAGGCCTCCCCCGCTCAGGAGTCAACCCATGTCACCCTTTGAAGCCTTGCAACTGCCCAATGGCCAAGTCATCTCCAACCGTATCGCCAAAGCCGCGATGGAGGAGAACATGGCGGACCTCCACCAGGCTCCATCCCGCGAGTTAAAGCTGCTGTACAAGGCCTGGGCCGAAGGCAAACCCGGCTTGTTGATCACCGGCAACGTGATGATCGACCGCCGCGCCATGACCGGCCCCGGCGGCGTGGCCCTTGAAGACGAGCAGCACCTGGACAGCTTCCGTGAATGGGCCGACGTGGCCCGCGCCAATGGCGTGCATTTCTGGGTGCAGCTCAGCCATCCGGGGCGCCAGACACCGGCCAACCTGCGCCAACGCGCGCTGGCGCCGTCTGCGGTGGCCATGGACCTGGGGGGCTTTTCCAAGATGTTCGCCAAGCCCAAGGCCATGACCGAGGAGGACATCCAGGACGTGATCAAGCGCTTCGCCACCAGCGCGCGCCTGGCCGAGCTGGCTGGGTTTACCGGGGTGCAGATCCACGGCGCCCACGGCTACCTGATCAGTCAGTTCCTGTCGCCCCTGAGCAACCAGCGCACCGACCGCTGGGGCGGCTCGCTGGAGAACCGCGCACGCTTGCTGCTGGACGTGATCGCAGCGGTGCGGGCCAGCGTCAGCCCGTCGTTCTGTGTGGCGGTCAAGCTCAACTCGGCAGATTTCCAGCGCGGCGGCTTCGAAGAGGCGGATGCCCGCGCGGTGGTGGAGATGCTCAACCCGCTGCCCATCGACCTACTGGAGTTGTCCGGCGGCAGCTATGAAGCGCCGGCCATGCAAGGCGAAGCGCGGGACGGCCGCACCCTGGCCCGTGAGGCGTACTTCCTGGAAATGGCCACTTCACTGGCCGCCATCGCCAAAATGCCGGTGATGGTCACCGGCGGCATTCGCCGTTTGCCAGTTGTGCAGCAGGTGCTCGACAGCGGCATCGCCATGGCCGGTATCGCCACCGCCCTGACCCTTGAGCCGCAATTGATCCAGCACTGGCGCGAAGGCCGCGACCCCAACCCGCAACTCAAGCCCATCGACTGGAAGCGCAAGCCGCTGGCGTCCCTGGCCATCCTCGCGGTGGTGCGCTACCAGATGCACCGCATGAGCCGTGGCCACTTGCCCAAGGCCAAGGTCGCGCCGTGCATGGCCTTGGTGCGTGACCAATGGTTTATCGCCCGCCGCACCCGCCAGTACCGTGCGGCCATGACGCAATCTTCACAATAACGGCGGAGCATTCGCCATGATCGAACTGTCCCCTATTGATCAGCAGTTTTTAACCTCACTGACGATTGGAGTTCCTCATGGCGAAAATCAACCTGGCCCAACAGCTGGCGACCACCCTTGAACAGGCGGGCATCAAGCGCATCTGGGGCCTGACCGGCGACAGCCTAAACGGCCTCACCGACGCCCTGCGCAGCATGGACAGCATCGAATGGATGCATGTGCGCCACGAGGAAGTCGCCGCCTTTGCCGCCGGCGCCGAGGCCGCTGCCACCGGCGAGTTGACGGTGTGCGCCGGCAGCTGTGGGCCGGGCAACCTGCACTTGATCAATGGCCTGTTCGACTGCCATCGCAACCATGTGCCGGTGCTAGCGATTGCCGCGCAGATTCCGTCCACTGAAATCGGCTTGAACTACTTCCAGGAAACCCATCCGCAGGAGCTGTTCAAGGAGTGCAGCCACTTTGTCGAACTAGTCACCAGCCCGGAGCAGATGCCGCATGTGCTGCACCGCGCCATGCGCTCGGCGATCCTCAATCGCGGCGTGGCGGTGGTGGTGATTCCGGGGGATGTGTCACTGCTGGAAGTCGACGCCAAGCTCAAGCCCTGGCCTGCACTCAACGCGCCGCGCACCCTACCGGCCGAACACGACGTGCAGCGTCTGACCGAGCTCCTCGACAGCAGCCAGAAAGTCACCCTACTGTGCGGCAGCGGTTGCGCAGGAGCCCATGACCAAGTGGTGGCGCTGGCCGATGCCTTGGGCGCGCCCGTAGTACACGCATTACGCGGCAAGGAACACGTGGAATGGGACAACCCGTTCGACGTGGGCATGACCGGCCTGATCGGTTTCAGCTCCGGTTACCACGCCATGCTCGACTGCGACACGTTGATCATGCTCGGCACTGATTTTCCTTACCGCCAGTTCTACCCCACCGACGCCAAGATCATCCAGGTCGACCGCAACCCGCAGGCGCTGGGCCGGCGAGCCACGCTGGACTTAGGGATTGCCGCCGACGTGAGTGAAACCATCGCCGCCCTGCTGCCGCGCCTGACACGCAAGACCGATCGCAGTTTTCTCGACACCTCGTTGAAGCACTATGAAAAAGCCCGCCAGGGTCTGGATGATTTGGCGCAGCCCTCAAACGCCAACCGGCCGATCCACCCGCAGTACGTGGCGCGGTTGCTCAGCGAACTGGCAGACGATGACGCAATCTTCACCGCCGACGTGGGCTCACCCACCGTGTGGGCGGCGCGGTACTTGAAGATGAATGGCAAGCGCCGGCTGATCGGCTCGTTCAACCATGGCTCGATGGCCAACGCCATGCCCCAGGCCATCGGTGCGCAGGCGGCATTTCCCGGGCGGCAGGTTATTTCAATGTCCGGCGACGGCGGATTCGCCATGTTGATGGGGGATTTCATCTCGCTGGCCCAGTTGAAATTGCCGGTAAAAGTCATCGTGTTTGATAACTCGTCCTTGGGCTTTGTGGCCATGGAGATGAAGGCAGCCGGTTATCTGGACGCCGGCACTGAGCTGAAAAACCCGGACTTTGCGGCGATGTCCAATGCCATGGGGATTCTGGGCATTCGCGTGGAGCAGTCCGAAGACCTGGAGCCCGCCCTGCGCCGCGCCTTGGAACATGATGGGCCGGTGTTGGTGGATGTGGTGACGGCGACTCAGGAACTGGTAATGCCGCCGAGTATCAAGCTGGAGCAGGCCAAGGGGTTCAGCCTGTATATGCTCAAGGCGGTGATGAGTGGTCGCGGCGATGAGGTTATCGAGCTGGCACGGACTAACTGGTTGCGCTAAACCCAATGTGGGAGCGGGCTTGCTGTGGCGAGGGAGCTTGCTCCCGTTCGACAGCGCAGCTGGAGCCGGCTTTTCGGGGGCGCTTCGCACCCCAGCGCAAGCAAGCTTGCTCGCCACAGCAAGCCCCCTCCCACATTTGACTGCATTACCAAATCAGGCTGTCTGTTTTTCTACCCACTGGCCGTACGCATCGATAAACGCTTGCAGAAACGGCTTGGTCTTCTCCGACACCTTGCCGGACTCATCGAACACACTGCCAGCCCCGCCCAAATAGGCTTCCGGCTGCTGCATGCACGGCACATCCAGGAACACCAGCGACTGGCGCAGATGATGGTTGGCGCCAAAACCGCCAATGGCCCCCGGCGACACACTGATGATCGCCCCCGGCTTGCCACTCCAAGCGCTTTTGCCATACGGGCGCGACCCCACGTCAATCGCGTTCTTCAAAGGGGCAGGCACGGAACGGTTGTACTCAGGGGTCACAAACAGCACCGCGTCGGATGAGCTCACCTGCTGACGGAAAGTACTGTAGGCTGCCGGCGGTGTTGCACCGTCGATGTCCTCGTTGTAGAGCGGCAAGTCGCCAATTTCGACAATCTTCAAGCTGAGGTTGGCGGGGGCCAGTTCGGCCAATGCCAGCGCAACCTTGCGGTTGATCGACTCTTTTCTCAAGCTGCCAACCAGGACGGCAATCGTGTAGACCTTGCTCATGGAGGTTTTCCCGACGTCTGACTAAAGGAGCTAGTAGTTATAGAGTCTTCACGGCGTGTTCACCAGAAGGTTTTGAATATCCGCCGGACGTTTGCATCGCACCCCAGCACGTAGGAACAATCTTAAAACACCAGCGAATAGTATTTTTTCCACGTAGGTAAACTACCCCGCTCCATGACGGTCTACAGAACCGCAAATCGAGTGATTATCTCCAGAGGTTCTAAACAGATGGCAGCAGTATTAGTCGGACAGTTTCATGCCAGAGACGCGGAAGGCCGCGTTTATTCGGTGCATGAGTTCCAGGAATCCAACCCGGCGCAAGGCGACCTGGCTGGCTCGGCGCCTACCACCACCTACAAGCTGGCCATTGGCGACCGTGTAGAAAAACTGGAAGGCGATGAGTTCAAGTTGATTCAGTCGGGCACCATCCTTGTGCGCGAATCGCAAACCATCCTCGCGTCATAAGATCTCGCCCTATCGACCTGCTCAGTCCTGGCCATTGATGGCATTGACTGGGCTGGGCGTGATCACTGCCTGCGCAGCTCCGTCACTTCAATGGCCGGATCCCCCGTCATCCTTTTAAGCGTGACCGTCACCTTCCCCCGCTCACCTTCAACGGCATACACCGAACGCGTGTAGCCCACGGTGCCATAGCCGGGATACGCCACCACCTGCCTGACCAGTGCAATACCCAGCACCGTGCCCACGTGTTCGTGCACCTGCTCCTGTGCGCGGATAAACGCTTCGAGCGTAAGGTTTTCAGTGGGGGTTTCGTCCTGAACGTTGAGGAGATAAGCAGCCACGCACCCCACGGTCACAAAGACCAGCAGTTGCTTGGCCGTTACCCCAGGGAATATCGAGGGTAGAGGCATATGAGACCAGACCTGTTTTTGTTGTAGTTGCCGGTAGCCGGCTTTGGTCGTTGATGATCAGCGTTGCCATT
The DNA here is from genome assembly GCF_050432925.1 of Pseudomonas sp. 18175. Lineage (NCBI taxonomy): Bacteria > Pseudomonadati > Pseudomonadota > Gammaproteobacteria > Pseudomonadales > Pseudomonadaceae > Pseudomonas > Pseudomonas sp. 18175. Next base: position 22,898 of record NZ_JBKFTO010000031.1, read on the forward strand.
CTATTGAATACCCGACGCGCTGCACATAGACTCCGGCGATGCGTTTACGTCATATCGAAGTGATTCAAGCCATCTTGCAGACCGGACACCCAGGCTTGGCCGCCGAATGGTTGCAACTCCCCGTGGGCGATGTGGACGCGGCGCTCAAGGAGGCCGAGCAACAATTGGGTTTTATGTTGTTTGCCAGCGTGCGCGGACGCTTGCAAGCCACCCGGGAAACCCTGGAGCTGCAAGCCGAGATCCAGCATGTGTATGAAGCCCTGGAGCCGCTGCAACGCCTGGCCAGTCGCCTCAAGCACCATCACGCCCCGACCCTGCGAGCGCTGTGCACGCCTCCCCTGGCCAATCAATTGCTACCGCAAAGCATCGCCGTGCTGCGCCGGCGCTTCCAGGACACGCCCTGCAACCTCTCGAGCCAGCCAACCCGGGAGATCGTCCGTAGCCTGCTGCTGCACGAGGCCGAGGTTGGCCTGAGCCTGCATGACCCGGAACACCCGCAAATACAGAGCACGGTGCTCGCCCAAGGCAAGCTGCAGGTGCTCGCGCCCCACGGTTGGCTCAAACCCAAGCAAAAGTACATCGCCCTGCAGGACCTGGCCGGCCAGTCGATGATCGGCCTGGAAGGCCAGGACCCGCTCAGCCGCCTGCTGGACGCCAAGCTGCAAGCCCTGCGCCCTATGCCGGTAGTGCAGACGCGGGTGCAGACCTACCAGATGATGCGCAGCATGGTGGAAGCGGGAGAAGGCCTGGCGATTGTCGACCCGTTTACCGCGTTCGGCGCTCGGGAAGCCGGGCTGGATGCGTGCCCGGTGTCGCCGCCGATCACGGTCAGCCTGTATGCGCTGACCCTCAAGGATGGCGCAACCTCCCCTGCGTTGAACGCGCTGCTGGAGATTGTCACGCAAAAGGCCGAAAGCCTGTTGGTAGGCTAAGCCTTGTCAACCTCGGTCTTAAACAACCGGTACCAGAAAATCGCCACTTCGCGGGTTTGCGGGTCAATGCCGCGATAACGCAGGTGATCGATGCCACCCATCACATAACCACATCGCTCATACAGCCGGCAGGCGCCGAGGTTGTTGTTCTGGGTTTCCAACATCATGCCCGGCAGGTTTTTCTTGCGGCTCCAGAACTGCGCCACATCCAACAACGCCTTGGCCACGCCATGGCGCCGCGCCGGTAATGCCACCGCCAGCTCATCGACATGGGCAAACCCATTCCAGTTGGTGCTGACCACGATATGCCCCACCGGGCAATCGTCCAGGTACGCCATGAAGATCGCGCTATCGGGCGCATCGCGGAAACTGGCGAACTCCTCAGGGTCGATCCCATAGCACTTGCGGTACGGCAGGATGCGCTCCACGGGCCATTGATCGACCCGCTTGCCCATCTGCGGTTCGCCGTAGGCACTGACTTCAAAGCTGAAATCATTGCCCCACACGTAGGCATCAAAGCCTTCGTCGGCCACACGTACACTGAGCCCCGGATACTTCGGGTTCATTACAGCTTGCATAAACATTCCTAACTCTTGATGCAATCGACGGTGTAACAACGAACACTGCCGTCGTCTTCGTGTTGCAACCCATGAACATCCGCCACAAAACCGGGAAAGCTGCTATCGAACGTCCGGGCAAAAGCCAGGTAGTCGATGATCGAACGTGTCGACTCGGTAAAGCGCTCCCCCGGCATGATCAACGGGATGCCCGGTGGGTAAGGCACCAGCATCACGGCTGCGATGCGCCCTGGCAAGGCGTCAATGGATACCGCCTCGACTTCGCCTCTCACCAATTGGTCGTAGGCGTCGGCCGGTTTCATGGCGATTTCCGGCAACACCGTGTACATGCGTTTAAGGTGTTTGGCCGTGGCATTGCTGCGGTAGCAACTGTGCAACTGGTCGCACAGATCACGCAAACCCAAGCCTTGGTAACGCGCCGGGCCTTGGGCAAACACCGATGGCAAACAACTGGCCAGGCTGACATTGGCGTCGTAGCTGCGCTTGAACTCCAGCAACTCCGTGAGCAAGGTACTCCATTTACCCTTGGTGATGCCCATGGAAAACAGCACGAGGAAGGAATACAACCCGGTCTTTTCCACCACCAGCCCACGTTCCCAGAGGAATTTGCTGACAACCGCAGCGGGGATTCCGCACTCACTCAACGCGCCGCCGGCGTTGAGGCCGGGCATCACCAGGGTGACTTTGATCGGGTCCAGCAGTACGTAGTCCTCGGCCACATCGCCGAAACCATGCCAGTCATCTTGAGGGTGCAGCAGCCAATCCGCCGTGACCACGCGATCGATACCCGCCACCGACGGCGGCTGCCAGATGGAGAACCACCAGTCCTCGGCAGCGATGTGCTGGCGCAGGTTGGCCAGGGCGCGCCGGAAGCTCAGGGCCTCGTCGAACATTTCCTGGAGCAGTGAGCGCCCCGCCGGGCCTTCCATCATGGCCGAGGCGACGTCCAGCGAGGCAATGATGCTGTATTGCGGCGACGTGGAGATATGCATCATGAAGGCTTCGTTGAAACGATCACGATCCAGCTGGCGGGCACCGCCATCCTGCACATGAATCATCGAGGCCTGGCTGAACGCCGCGAGCAATTTGTGTGTGGAATGGGTGGTGAACACCAGCGGGCTGTCGGGTGTGCGCGAGGTGCCCATGCCGTAGCGCCCGGCGAAGAACTCGTGAAACGCCGCGTAGGCGTACCAGGCCTCGTCAAAGTGCAACACCTCGACACTGTTGCCCAATTGCTGCTTGATCAGTTCGGCGTTGTAGCACAGGCCGTCGTAGGTGGAGTTGGTGACTACCGCCATCTTCACTTTCGGCGGGCGGCCGCGGGTCAAGGGGCTGGCGTCGATTTTGGCGCGAATCGACTCGGGGCTGAATTCACTCAGGGGGATAGGGCCGATGATGCCCAGTTCGTTGCGTTCCGGGCACAGGTACAGCGGGATGGCGCCGGTCATGATGATGGAGTGCAGCACCGACTTGTGGCAGTTCCGGTCCACCAGCACCAAGTCGTCACGCCCCACCATGGAGTGCCACACAATCTTGTTGGCGGTGGAGGTGCCGTTGATCACGAAAAATGTGTGGTCTGCGCCAAAGTTTCGGGCGGCGCGGGCTTCGGCTTCGGCCAGGGGGCCGGTGTGATCCAGCAGCGAACCCAGCTCGGGCACCGAGACCGACAAGTCCGAGCGCAGGGTGTTCTCCCCGAAAAACTGATGAAACGCCTGCCCTACCGGGCTTTTTCGATAGGCCACGCCACCGCCATGGCCAGGGGTGTGCCAGGAATAATTGGAATCGGCGGTGTGTTGCACCAGCGCCTTGAAGAAAGGCGGCAACAGGCCATCCAGGTAAGTACGGGCGGCGCGGGCCACTTGCCGGGCGAGAAAGGGCACGGTGTCTTCGAACAGATAGAGAATGCCCCGCAGTTGGTTGAGCTCGCTCATGGCATCGGCCGGCGCATTCTCTAGGGTGACTTGTTCGCCCAGGGCAAAAATCGGCAGGTTGGGCGCCCGTAGCCGTGCCAGGCGAATCAGTTCGACCATGTTTTGCAATAGATGGGTGTTTTCACCCGCACCTTCAGCGGCGATCAGCATGCACGCCAGGCCGTGATGGGTAGACGCCACTAGCCGGCCTTCGGCGTAGTCCACGGCGGAAAAGATACTGAACCCCTCTTGCTCCAGCTCCCGGGCGATGCCCCGGACCCGGTCACCGGCAACGGTGTCGGCCTTGATGTCACGGTGCACGATAAGGACAGGGAACTTCAGGTCTTTGTACATGAGTGCGTTCAGTCCTGAGGGCTATGCACTCAAGGGTAGAAGCTGGGAGCGGATGTGGCGAATGAAGATTGTGAAGACGGCTCGGATCAAATGTGGGAGCTGGCTTGCCTGCGATAGCTATGTGTTGGGCGCTGGAGCGTTTGGGTCGGAGTACATATCCGTTGTTTAGGTGATGGCTGATATGGGTTCCGCCCTTACGGCGGGTCACTTTTGGAAAAGAGCCCCAAAAGTAACCAAAAGGGCTCTTGCCCCACCACTCGGCACCTCGCCTAGGCTCGGTGTGCCCTCACTCCGGCTTGAATCCGTGGGCCGCCGCAATGGGCCATCCATGGCCCAGTGCGGCTAACCCGGCGTCCTGCCGGGTTGCCCACGGATTCAAGCCTGCGTTCGGCCAGCGTGGTTTGACGGGGCGCCTAAGATCAAGATCAAAAGCGAAATCAAAAGCCAGAGCCAGAGCCAGAGCCAGAGCTTCGGGGTTGGTCTGGTCTAATCGTTTTGTAGATGCCTATGGCTATCGCAGGCAAGCCAGCTCCCACATTGGACCGTGTTCAGTCTTGGGTTTACTGCTGGGTGAGTTGGGTCCACAACGCCGGCGCACCCGCCGACTTGGCAATCGCCTCCAGCCGCGAAGCATGCTCAGCCATGTCCTGCTCGCTGGCGCGAATAATGACGCTTGGCTTGCGATCTGCCGGCAACCGGCGGATTTCCGAAGGCCGGTTGCCCGAGCCCTCTGCCGAGCCGCTGCCGTCGGAGGCGTTACCGGCCAGGGACAGGCTGGTCTGCCCGCCGGTCATGGTCAGGTAGACGTCGGCCAGGATCTCGGAGTCGAGCAACGCGCCGTGGAGTTCACGGCCGGAGTTGTCGACGCCATAGCGTTTGCACAAGGCATCGAGACTGTTGCGTTGGCCCGGGTGACGCTCCCGGGCCATCATCAAGGTGTCGAGGATCGAGCAGTGTTGGGAAATGTCTGCGCGATCGGTCTGCCCCATCAGGGCAAATTCATTGTTGATGAAGCCGACGTCAAACGCCGCGTTGTGGATGATCAGTTGGGCGCCGTTGATGAACTCGAAAAACTCATCGGCCACCTCGGCAAAACGCGGCTTGCCCTTGAGGAACTCGTCGGTGATACCGTGGACGCCAATCGCGCCTTCGTCACTGTCACGGTCCGGTTGCAAGTAGACGTGGAAGTGACGACCGGTAAGGCGCCGCCCCATCAACTCGACACAGCCGATTTCAATGATCCGGTGGCCATCGGTCACCGGCATGCCGGTGGTTTCGGTATCGAGTACAACAGATCGGATGGCCATCAGGGTTCAGCTCTCAGCGGTGTGGTATGCGTCAAAGGGCGCGATGTTAACACGTCAGCCAGCATCAGCTCTGCTTGTAGCCGCGCACATCGTCCACACCACGGTTGGCCAATTGGTCCGCACGTTCGTTACCCGGGTGGCCGATGTGCCCGCGCACCCATTTCCAGGTGATGTTATGGCGGTTGCACTGCTCATCGAGCAATTGCCACAGGTCGGCATTCTTGACCGGTTCTTTCGCAGCGGTTTTCCAGCCGCGCTTCTTCCAGTTGACCATCCACTCGTTGATGCCCTTCATCACGTATTGCGAGTCGGTCACCAGCACGACGTCACAGCGACGCTTGAGCTCTTCCAGGCCGCGAATGGCGCCCATCAGTTCCATGCGGTTGTTGGTGGTGTTGGGTTCGCCGCCCCACAGTTCCTTCTCGACGCCTTTGCATACCAATAATGCGCCCCAGCCGCCAGGGCCCGGGTTGCCTTTGCAGGCGCCATCGGTGAAGAGTTCTACGGTATCGGTCATCGGTTGCTCGGTCAGAAATCAAAAAAGGTTTTACGGTTCGCTTTGCTTGCGGTTGACCTTGGCCATCGGCATCGGCACCAGCTTGCCCTTGGGCTGGCGTAGTACCTGGCGCACTGGGCGCAGCCCGACCACGATCTTGCGCGCGACCAATAAATAGAAGCCGCCACCCGCCAGTTGCCAGGCGCCCGCACGTCGCTCCCAGCCCGCCAGACGGGCCTGCCACTTGGTCGAGGCAAGCGGCGGACGATAGCACCCGAAGCGGCGTTTCTCCAGCGCGAAGCCCAGCAAGTTCAGCCAGTCTCCCACCCGTGAAGGGGCGATACAGCGCGCCTGGCGCAGCGCGTCGTGGGCGAACATGTGGCGCAGGCCCCAACTGCTCCAGGGGTTGATACCGATAATCAGCAGATGCCCACCGGGGCGCACACTGCTCGCGGCTTCACGCAACAACCCGTGGGGCGACAGGCAGAAATCCAGGCCATGTTGCAATACCACCACGTCGGCGGCGTGTTCACTCAGCGGCCAGGCCTGCTCTTCGCAGACAATCTCCACTCCCGGCAAGGGCGCCCCCAAGCGCACATTGCGTTGCACCTGCGGAGCGGACGGCGGCGTTTGGGCCGATGGGCCGTAATGCACCAGGTAACCGCCAAAGAACCGGCCCAGCTCGTCTTCGAGCATACGCCGCTCTTCGTCCAGCAAAAATTGCCCGACAGGTCCGGACAGCCATTCGCGGGCCGCGCTGATCAGGGCCAGCCACTCAGGATCGGCCTGGGCGAACGCTTTATCAGTCATTGCATTCTCCAACTCGCCTAGACGTTCTAAGATGCACCAATGTGTTCAGCTTGGCGAATCGAAGAATGATACAGATCAGTGCCCTGCCCGCCTTTACCGATAACTACATCTGGTTGTTACAAGACCCATCGACCCACCGTTGCGCCGTGGTCGACCCTGGCGACGCCGCCCCTGTGCTGGCCTGGCTCGAACAGCACCCGCAATGGTCCCTCAGTGACATCCTGATCACCCACCATCACCCTGATCATGTCGGCGGTGTCGAGCAGCTCAAAGGTGCAACAGGCGCCAAGGTCTACGGCCCAGCCAACGAAAAGATCCCGGCGCGGGACGTCGCGCTGAACGATAACGATCGCATCACAGTGCTCGGCTGGGACTTCGACATTTATACAGTGCCCGGCCACACTCTGGGCCATATCGCCTTTTATCACCCGGGCGTGCTGTTCTGTGGCGACACATTGTTCGCCGCCGGCTGTGGGCGCCTGTTCGAAGGCACGCCGGAGCAAATGCACACCTCGCTGGAGCGCCTGGCCGCCCTGCCCGCCGACACCTTGGTGTACTGCACCCACGAGTACACACAAAGTAACCTCAAGTTTGCCCAAGCCGTGGAACCGCACAACGCCGATATCGCCGAACGGGTGGAACATGTCCGCCAACTGCGGGCCCGCGGCGAGATCACGCTGCCTTCCAACCTGGCCCTGGAGAAACGTACCAACCCCTTTTTGCGTACCTCTGAAACATCCGTTAAACAAAAAGCGGACGAACGGAATGGCCGCGACAACCGCTCTGGGGCCGAGGTGTTTGCTAGCTTGAGGGCTTGGAAAGATAAGTTCTAAGCGTACGCATTCTGATACGTATTTTCTGAATGGTTGACCGGAACCAAAGTGCTTTCTAGAATCGCCCGACATTTTTGCCCGGAACTTACTTCCAGCCAATGTCGTCACCTATTCGTAAATCCAACCATTCAGACGCATTGACCCGCCTGGCTCAAGCTGTGGCGGTGGCTGTGTCCGCGACTCTGGCGGGCTGCCAATCGACAAATTTCGCTGCACAATCCACCGTGCAACCCAAACCCAATCTTGTCACCAAGATCAAGCAAAAACCTATTTGGCTCTCAGAGAAGCCTACCCCCGAAATCCCCCAGGATGTCTGGGAACGGATGCGCCGGGGCTTTCAATTGCAGGACGGCCTGGGTGTGAACCCGCGCATTGAGCAACAGCGCTTGTGGTTCGCCAGCAACCCCTCCTTCCTGGAGAACGCTGGAGAGCGCGGCAGCCTCTATATTCATTACATCGTCGAGCGCCTTGAAGAACGCAACATGCCCCTGGAGCTGGCGCTGCTGCCAGTGATTGAAAGTGCCTACAACCCAATGGCCTATTCGCGTAGCGATGCGGTCGGCCTGTGGCAGTTCATTCCCTCCACCGGGCGTTACTTCAACCTGCGCCAGACCCGTGCCTACGACGGCCGCCGCGATATCACCGCCTCCACCACCGCCGCCCTGGACTATCTGACCCGTCTGCACGATATGTTCAACGGTGACTGGCTGTTGGCGCTCGCAGCCTACAATGCCGGCGAAGGCACAGTCAGCCGGGCCATCGAGCGCAACGAAAAGCTCGGTTTGCCCACCGACTACTGGAACCTGCCACTGCCCCAGGAAACCAAGGACTACGTACCCAAGTTCCTGGCGCTGTCCCAAGTGGTGCTGGCACCCGAGGCCTACGGGGTCAACCTGAACCCGATTGCCAACCAGCCGTACTTCGAAGTGGTTGAAGTCAAGCAAAGCATGGACCTGTCACGGGTTGCCGCGCTGGCCGAGATCGACGAAGACGAACTGTTCCAGCTCAACCCGGCCCTGAAACAACGCACCACCCTGGATGGCCCCCAGCATTTGCTGGTGCCGACGTCCAAGGCGCAACTGCTCACCAGTACCCTGTCGACGATGAAGCCGGAAGAGTTACTGAGCATGCGCCCTAAAAAGCCGGTGTTCGACGAAGTTGAAACCGCCCGCGTTGCCGGACGTTCCCGTAGCTACAAGGTACGTAATGGCGACAACCTGACGCTGATCGCCAAGGCCAACAAGGTCGATGTGCATGACCTGCAGCGCTGGAACAAGCTCAACGGCCAGGCCCTCAAGGTTGGCCAGACCTTGGTGATGCAGGACACCCGCAAGCTGGTGGCCAAGGCGGACAGCAAGAAGCCGGTGCAATACAAGGTCAAGAAAGGCGACTCGCTGTACATCGTCGCCAAGCGCTTCAACGTTGAGATGCAACATCTCAAGCGCTGGAACCCACGCACTGGCCAGGCGTTGAAGCCGGGGCAGATGCTGGTGGTTTCCGGGCCACGCTAACGCATAAAACAGGGCTCACTGTGTGAGCCGGCTTGTTGTGGTGAGCGGGCTTGCTGTGGTGAGCGGGCTTGCCCCGCGCTGGGCTGCGCAGCAGCCCCAGAACCAGGCAATGGGATTTGTCTGGTGGAATGTGTGGAGTTAACTGGGGCGGCTTCGCCACCCAGCGCGGGGCAAGCCCGCTCACCACAACTCCCTCACCACCTCAGCCCCCTCCCACATTGGATCTACATCGTCCCGACTGGCTTTTTCCAACCGGAACAAGCTGTTACTGTACCGATCATAAAGCCCAAGCCGCCTGGATCGGATCTCTGACTTGAAGCGTCCCCTCCTTCTACTAATAAGTCTGGCCTTGAGCTTTGCTGCGAACGCGACGATTACCGAGAGCCACGGTTATACGCAGTTCGGCAGGCTCAAATACCCGGCCAAATTCACCCACTTCGACTGGGTAAACCCTGCAGCGCCGAAAGGCGGGACCTTGCGGGTCATGGCATTTGGCACCTTCGATACGCTCAACCCCTATACATTCAAGGGCTCAAGCCCGGTTTCCACCCCCAATTTCCTGCAATACGGCGTCAATGAGCTCAATGAGCCGTTGATGGTCGGCACCGGCCAGTACGCGCCGTCCGGCGATGAGCCTACCTCTAGCTATGGGCTGATTGCCCAGTCGGTGGAATACAGCGAAGACCGCAGCTGGGTGGTGTTCAACCTGCGCCCCGAAGCGCGCTTTCACGATGGTCACCCGATCACGGCTGAGGATGTGGCGTTTTCCTACCGCACCTTGCTGACCGAAGGCCACCCGCAGTACCGCACCAACCTGCAGGAAGTGGCGCGGGTCGACATTCTCAACCGCCATCGCATCCGCTTTGTATTCAAGCGTGCCGGCAACCCATTGCTGATCCTGCGCCTGGGCGAATTGCCTGTGCTGCCCCAGCATTACTGGAAGAACCGCGATTTCAAGGCCACCACCTTCGAGCCGCCACTGGGCAGCGGCCCTTATCGCATCAGCAAGGTCACCCCAGGTCGGCAATTGGTGTTCGAACGCGTCAAGGATTACTGGGGCAAGGACCTGCCGGTCAACCAGGGGTTCTATAACTACGACAAAGTCGAAGTGGAGTTCTACCGCGACAGCGACGTAGCCTTCGAAGCCTTCAAGGCCGGCGAGTTCGATATCTACATTGAGCACCAAGCCAAGAACTGGGCCACGGGCTACGACTTTCCGGCGGTCAACCGCGGCGATGTGATCAAGGCGCAGATCGCCCACCAGATCCCGACCCAAAGCCAGGGCCTGTTCATGAACACCCGGCGGCCGACGTTCAGCCAGACCAAGGTCCGTGAAGCCCTGGGGATGATGTTCGACTTTGAATGGACCAACCGCACCCTGTTCAGCAGCGCCTACAAGCGCACTTTGAGCTATTACCCCAACAGCGAATTCGCGGCGACCGGCGTACCAGTGGGCCATGAATGGCTGATGCTCTCGCCCTACCGCGACCAGTTGCCCATCAACCTGTTTACGCAACCGTTCAGCCTGCCCCAAACCGATGGGCGCGGCATCCCCCGCGAGACCATGCGCCGCACCCTGGCCCTGCTCGGCGAGGCCGGCTGGAAACTGTCGGGCCAACGCCTGCTCAACACTGACGGGCAGCCGCTGCGCTTAGAGATTTTGCTGGTCAACCCCAACCTGGAGCGCATCCTGCAGCCCTATGTGGAGAACCTGATCAGCATCGGCATCGACGCACGCCTGCGCACCGTCGACCGCGCGCAGTACAAGCAGCGCCTGGATCAATTCGACTTCGACATGATCCTGATCACCCTCAATCAAACCTTGAGCCCCGGCCTCGAACAGTGGCAGTACTTCCACTCCAGCCAGGCCGCGATCAAGGGCAGCAAGAACTACGCAGGCATCAACAACCCGATTGTCGATCACCTGCTGGAACAACTGCTGGCTGCGCAAACCCGTGAAGAGCAACTGGCCGCCGGCCGTGCCCTGGACCGGGTGCTGCTGTGGCAGCACTACAGCATTCCCAACTGGTACCTCAACTATCATCGCCTGGCGTACCGCAACCGGTTCGCCTTTGTCACTACGCCGCCCTACAGCCTGGGTTTGAGCGCATGGTGGCTGAAAGCTTCGGAGAAAGCCCAATGATGTCTTTGCGTACTGCCCTGCTCGGCAGCCTGCTGCTGTGCACCGTGGCTCAAGCGGCGCCGCAACACGCGTTGACGCTGTACAACGAACCGCCGAAATACCCCGCCGACTTCAAGCACTTCGACTACGTGAACCCGCAGGCGCCCAAGGGCGGCACCTTCCGCGAGTCGAGCATGGGCGGCTTTGACAGCCTCAACCCGTTTATCAGCAAAGGCGTGCCGGCCGATAACATCAGCCTGGTCTACGACACCCTGGCCATGCAAAGCCTGGATGAGCCCATCACCGAATACGGCCTGGTGGCCGGCAAGATCGAAAAAGCCCCGGACAACAGCTGGGTACGCTTCTACCTGCGCCCCGAGGCGCGCTTCCATGATGGCCACCCGATCCGCGCCGAAGACGTGGTGTTCACCTTCCAGACCCTGCTCAAGGATGGCTCGCCGATCTACCGCACCTACTACGCCGACGTCGATGAAGTGGTCGCCGAAGACCCACTGCGGGTGCTGTTCAAGTTCAAGCGCACCAACAACCGCGAATTGCCGCTGATCCTCGGGCAATTGCCGGTGCTGCCCAAACACTGGTGGGCGACCCGCGACTTTGCCAAGGGCAACCTGGAAGTGCCGCTGGGCAGCGGGCCGTACAAGGTCGCCGAGGTCAAGGCCGGGCGCCTGATCCGCTACGAGCGGGTCAAGGACTACTGGGCCAAGGACCTGCCGATCACCCAGGGTTTCTACAATTTCGATTACCGCGTCACCGACTATTACCGCGACAACACCGTGGCCCTGGAAGCCCTCAAGGCCGGGCAGTTCGACTACTGGCTGGAAATCAGCGCGAAGAATTGGGCCAACGCCTACAACATCCCGGCGGTGACCCAAGGCCGCTTGATCAAGGAAGAGATCCCCAACGGCAACCCCACCGGCATGCAAGGTTTTGTGTTCAATACGCGCAAACCGATGTTCCAGGATGTACGGGTGCGCAAGGCTATCAGCCTGTTGCTGGATTTTGAATGGAGTAACAAGCAGCTGTTCAACGGCGCCTACACCCGCAGCCGCAGCTATTTCGAAAACTCGGAAATGGCCGCCACCGGCCTGCCTGGCCCGGATGAGCTGGCGATCCTTGAGCCCCTGCGCGACAAGATCCCCGCCGAAGTTTTCACCCAGGCCTTCGCGCCATCGAAAACCGACGGCAGCGGCATGATCCGCGCCCAGCAGCGCGAGGCTTACCAACTGCTGCTGGAGGCCGGCTGGAAGATCGTCGACGACAAGATGGTGGACACCACGGGCAAACCGGTGACCATTGAGTTTCTGCTGGCACAGACCGAGTTCGAACGTATCCTGCTGCCGTTCAAGCGCAACCTGGCTGACTTGGGTATCGACCTGGTGATCCGCAGGGTCGATGTGTCGCAATACGTCACCCGCCTGCGTTCGCGCGACTTCGACATGCTAGTGGGCAGCTTTCCCCAATCCACCTCGCCGGGCAATGAGCAACGCGAGTTCTGGAAGTCCTCCAGCGCCGACAAACCCGGCAGCCGCAACTACATGGGCCTCAAGGACCCCGCCATCGACCAACTGGTGGAAGAACTGATCGACGCCGACTCACGTAAAAGCCTGGTGGCTCACGCCAAGGCCCTGGACCGCGTGTTGCAGTTCGGCTACTACGTGATCCCCAACTGGCATATCAAGACCTTCCGCGTGGCCTATTGGAACCATCTCGGCCACCCCAAAGTCCCGCCACGCTACGACGTCGGCACCGCCACCTGGTGGAGCAAACCCGATGCCAAACCTGCCGTCCCATCAGACACGAGCGCCGACCCGGCGAGCGGAGGCGATTAAATGCTGGCCTATATCTTTCGCCGCCTGTTGCTGATCATCCCCACGCTGTTCGGGATCTTGCTGATTAACTTCGTCATTATCCAAGCCGCTCCCGGTGGCCCGGTGGAGCAGATGATCGCCAAGCTCGAAGGCTTTGACGGCGCCACCAGCCGAATCGCTGGCGGGGGTGCCGAAGTGTCGGTGGCCGGTTCCAGCAGCTACCGTGGCGCCCAAGGCCTGGACCCGGCGCTGATCAAGGAAATCGAGAAGATGTACGGCTTCGACAAATCGGCGCCGGAACGCTTGTGGATCATGGTCAAGAACTACGCCCGGCTGGACTTTGGCGACAGCTTCTTCCGTGACGCCAAGGTCATCGACCTGATCAAGGAAAAGATGCCGGTGTCCATTTCCCTCGGGTTATGGAGCACGCTGATCATGTACCTGGTGTCGATCCCCCTGGGGATCGCCAAGGCTACGCGCCACGGCAGCCACTTCGATGTGTGGACCAGTTCGGCGATCATCGTCGGCTATGCGATCCCGGCATTCCTGTTTGCGATCCTGCTGATCGTGGTATTTGCCGGCGGCAGTTATTTCGACTGGTTTCCGCTAAGGGGACTCACCTCCAACAACTTCGACGAGTTGAGCTGGGGCGGCAAGATCCTCGACTATTTCTGGCACCTGGCGCTGCCCATCACGGCGCTGGTGATCGGCAACTTCGCCACCATGACCCTGCTGACCAAAAACAGCTTCCTCGACGAGATCAACAAGCAATACGTGGTCACCGCCAAGGCCAAGGGCCTGACCAATCACCGCGTGCTCTACGGCCACGTATTCCGTAACGCCATGCTGTTGGTGATCGCCGGTTTCCCGTCGGCCTTCATCGGCATCTTCTTTACCGGCTCATTGCTGGTGGAAGTGATCTTCTCCCTCGACGGCCTGGGCCTGATGAGCTTTGAAGCGGCAATCAACCGCGACTACCCGGTGGTGTTCGGTACGTTGTTTATCTTCACCCTGCTGGGGCTGATCGTGAAATTGATCGGCGACCTCACCTACACCCTGGTCGATCCGCGTATCGACTTCGCCAGCCGGGAGCATTGAGATGAACCTGTCCCCCCTCAATCGCCGCCGGTTCGAGCGGTTCAAGGCCAACAAGCGTGGCTGGTGGTCGCTGTGGCTGTTCCTGGTGCTGTTCGTGCTGAGCCTGGGCGCCGAGTTGATCGCCAACGACAAGCCGCTGGCGGTGCACTTCGATGGCGACTGGTATTTCCCGGCGCTCAAGCGCTACCCGGAGACCACCTTTGGCGGTGAGTTCCCGTTGGAAGCCAACTACAAGAGCCCGTACATCCAGGAACTGCTCAAGGCCAAGGACGCCTGGACCCTGTGGGCGCCCATCCCGTTCAGCTACCAAAGCATCAACTACGACCTGAAAGTACCCGCTCCGGCGCCACCTTCAAGCACCAACCTCCTAGGCACCGATGACCAGGGCCGCGATGTGCTCGCGCGGGTGATCTACGGCTTTCGCGTGTCGGTGCTGTTTGCCCTGACCCTGACGGTACTGAGCTCGATCATCGGCGTGATCGCCGGTGCCTTGCAGGGTTTCTATGGCGGCTGGGTGGATCTGGCTGGGCAGCGCTTCCTGGAAATCTGGTCCGGCTTGCCGGTGCTGTACTTGCTGATCATCCTCGCCAGTTTTGTGCAGCCCAATTTCTGGTGGCTGCTGGGGATCATGCTGCTGTTTTCCTGGATGAGCCTGGTGGACGTGGTGCGTGCCGAGTTCCTGCGCGGGCGCAACCTGGAGTACGTGCGTGCCGCCAGGGCACTGGGCATGCAGAACGGCGCGATCATGTTCCGGCATATCCTGCCCAATGCCATGGTCTCGACCATGACCTTTATGCCGTTCATCCTCACCGGCGCTATCGGCACCCTCACCGCGTTGGACTTCCTCGGCTTCGGCTTGCCGGCAGGCTCACCGTCGCTGGGTGAACTGGTGGCCCAGGGCAAATCCAACCTGCAAGCGCCGTGGCTGGGCATGAGTGCCTTTGCCGTGCTGGCGATCATGTTGAGCCTGCTGGTGTTTATTGGCGAGTCCGCTCGCGATGCCTTCGACCCGAGGAAATGAGATGAACCAGGACAATCTGATTGAAGTCCGCGACCTCAGCGTCGAGTTCGTCACGGGCGAGCACCATCACCGCGTGGTGAACAACGTCAGCTTCGATATCAAGCGTGGTGAGACCCTGGCGCTGGTGGGCGAAAGCGGTTCCGGTAAGTCGGTCACTGCGCACTCGATCCTGCGTTTGCTGCCCTACCCGTTGGCGCGGCACCCATCCGGCACCATTGGCTATGCCGGGCAGGACCTGCTGACCCTCAAGGAAAAGTCCTTGCGGCATATTCGCGGCAACCGCATTGCGATGATCTTCCAGGAACCCATGACCTCGTTGAACCCGCTGCACTCTATCGAGAAGCAGATCAACGAAGTACTCGGCCTGCACAAGGGGCTGCAAGGCAAGGTCGCCACCCAACGCACCCTGGAATTACTGGAACTGGTGGGCATCCCCGAACCCCACAAGCGCCTCAAGGCCCTGCCCCATGAGCTGTCCGGCGGCCAGCGCCAGCGGGTGATGATTGCCATGGCCCTGGCCAATGAGCCAGAGCTGTTGATTGCGGACGAGCCGACCACGGCCCTCGATGTGACGGTGCAATTAAAGATCCTGGAACTGCTCAAGGCGTTGCAGGCGCGCTTGGGTATGGCCTTGCTGCTGATCAGCCACGACCTCAACCTGGTACGCCGTATTGCGCACCGCGTGTGTGTGATGCAAAAGGGCTGCATCGTCGAGCAAGCCGAGTGCGAGACGCTGTTCCAGTCGCCCCAGCACCCGTACACCCAGGAACTGCTGGCCGCAGAGCCCAGCGGCGGGCCGGCGAGTAACGAGGTGGGGCCGCCGCTGCTGGAAGTCGATGACCTTAAGGTGTGGTTCCCGATCAAGAAGGGCTTTTTGCGCAACACCGTCGATTACGTCAAGGCGGTGGATGGCATCAATTTCAGCCTGCCCCAAGGGCAAACCCTGGGGATTGTCGGCGAAAGCGGCTCGGGCAAATCCACCCTGGGCCTGGCGATACTGCGGTTGATCGCCAGCAAGGGCGGCATTCGCTTTGAAGGCCAGCAACTGGACACACTGACCCAGCAGCAGGTACGCCCGCTGCGCCGGGAAATGCAGGTGGTGTTCCAGGACCCATTCGGCAGCCTGAGCCCGCGCATGTGTGTGAGTGAAATCGTTGGCGAAGGCCTGCGCATCCATAAGATGGGCACGCCAGCGGAGCAAGAGGCAGCGATTATCGCCGCGCTCAAGGAAGTGGGCCTGGACCCGGACTCCCGGCATCGCTACCCCCATGAGTTCTCTGGCGGCCAGCGCCAACGCATCGCTATCGCCCGTGCCTTGGTGCTCAAGCCACGCCTGATCCTGCTGGACGAACCCACCTCGGCCCTCGACCGCACCGTTCAGCGCCAGGCGGTGGAGTTGCTGCGCGGCTTGCAGGCCAAGTACAACCTGACCTACCTGTTTATCAGCCATGATTTGGCGGTGGTGAAGGCGCTGAGTCACCAGTTGATGGTGGTGAAACAGGGACAGGTGGTGGAGCAAGGGGATGCAAAGGCGATTTTTGCTGACCCGCAGCATGCCTATACCCGCCAGTTGCTGGAGGCGGCATTCCTCGTGCCCGCCTGACACACACAAGTCACAATGTGGGAGCGGGCTTGCTCGCGAATGCGGTGTATCAGTCAACTCATCTAACTCTGACACACTGCTTTCGCGAGCAAGCCCGCTCCCACATTGGGCCGATGTAGCCTTCACCTCCCAATTGCAATCCAATACCATTTGCGCCCATCGCCCCCCTTTGCTTTAATCGCGACCAATTCTTATTTACGCCAATCTTTTTGCGCTGGATGGATAGTGTGTCGACCTCTTTCACCCACCTCTACGGCACCCATCACAGCTGGCTGCTCGGCCTGTTGCGCCGACGCCTGAACGATCGCTGGGATGCCGCCGACCTGGCCCACGACACGTTCATCCGCATCCTCAACCGCCCGCCCAGCGAAACCGATCATGTGCGCCAGCGCTCTTACCTGGCCACCATCGCCCGGGGTTTGTGCATCGACCACTGGCGCCGCCGCCAACTGGAAAAGGCCTGGCTCGACAGCCTCGCTCTACGCCCACAAGACGCACAGCCTTCACCGGAACAACGGGCAATCATCGTCGAGACGCTCTACGAAGTGGACGCAATGCTTGCTCGCCTGCCCAAGAAGGTCAGCGAAGCGTTCCTGCTCGCCCAACTCCACGGCCTGACCTACAAGCAGATCGCCGAGCACCTAGCCGTGGGTGAGCGCATGGTCAAGAAGTACATGGCCCAGGCCCTGCTGCACTGCGCGGTGCTGGAAGCGGAGCTGGATGGAATGCTGGTGCAATGAACCCCACCGGCCAACTCAGCCACGCCAGCCTGGAACAGGCCGCGCAATGGTACGTGCGCTTGCAGGAGGCAACGGGCAGCCAGGAACAACAGCGTTGGCAGGCCTGGGTGGCGCAGAACCCCGAACACCTGGCGGCCTGGCAGTATGTGGAGCGGGTCAGCCAGCGCTTTGCACCGTTGCTGGAGCAACCCCACAACGCCAGCCGTGCGTTACGCAGCTCTCGTCGGCAAACCCTCAAGACATTGCTGGTGCTGTGTGCCGGTTCCACGCTGGCCTGGGGCACCTGGCGCAACACCGCCCTGCCCCGGCTGGTGGGCGGCTGGAGCGCGGACTACGCCACCCGCAGCGGCGAGACCCGCGATGCGCTGTTGGCCGATGGCAGCCACGTGTGGCTCAACGCCTTGAGCGCGCTGGATGTGCGTTTTGATGCGGCCCAGCGCTTGCTGCACCTGCGTTTTGGCGAAGTGCTGATCGACACCGCCAAGGACGCCCATCGCCCCTTCCTGGTGGATACGGACCACGGGCGCATGCAGGCGTTGGGTACGCGTTTCAGTGTGTTGCAGGGGGATGATCACACCCAGCTCAACGTCTTCGAAGGCCGAGTACAGGTTACGACGATCAGCCAGCAGGGGCGCATCATCGAAGCGGGCCAGCAGGTTTCCTTCGGCCGTGACGGCCTGCACCCAACCGCCCCGGCAGCACCAGGCCGCGAAGCCTGGAGCCGGGGCGTGTTGCTCGCCGACAACCTGCCCCTGGGCCAACTGGTCGCCGAGCTCAACCGCTATCGCCCCGGCCACCTGGGCTGCGACCCGGCCGTGGCACAACTGCCGGTGATGGGTTCGTTCCCGCTGCTGGACAGCGACCACGCGCTGCACCTGCTGCAAGCGGCGCTGCCGATTCGCGTCGACCGGCCGATGCCGTGGTGGGTCACCGTTGGACCTCGATAAAAAACGTCGCGCCGCCAGTTCCCCTTTTGAAAACTCGTTCGGTTAACCCTGCAGACGCTTTTAATTCGCCGATCCAAAGGGATACCTTCATGTCGCAACCTGCTCGCTTCGCGCTGCGCCCATTGGCGCTGGCCACCTCACTGTTCTGCCTGGGCGTACCCGCGGCGTATGCCGCTACGGCCGTCACCCAGGAGGCTGCGCGCAACTACGCCATCGCAGGTGGCTCACTGGTGGCCGTGCTGAACAGCTTTGCCGCGCAGTCGGGTATTTTCATCGCGGGCCACAACAGCCTGGCGGCTGGCAAGACCAGCCCCGGGCTGAACGGCACCTACACCCCGGCCAGCGGCCTGCAACGGTTGTTGCAGGGCAGCGGTCTACAGGCCCTGCCCCAAGGCAACAACGGTTATGTACTGGAACTGATCCCGGCCAACACCGGCGCCCTGGAACTGGGTGCCACGACCATTTCCGGCCAGGCGCTCGGCGCCACCACCGAAGACACTCGCGCCTACACCACAGGCTCGATGGCATCGGCCACGGGCCTTGCGCTGTCCATGCGGGAAACCCCGCAATCGGTCACGGTGATCACTCGCCAGCAGATGGATGACCAGGGCTCCAACAGCATCGCCGACACCCTGCGCCGCGCTCCCGGTATCAGCGTGCAGAACTACGACAGCGAGCGCTGGGAGTTTTCCGGGCGTGGCCTGCCGATCACCAACTTCCAGTACGACGGCGTCAACTCCACCTACGACGGGGTGTATGACTACGGCACCACCAGTACCGACATGGCGGTGTATGACCACCTGGAAATCATCAAGGGTTCAGCCGGTTTGCTCAGCGGCTCCGGCGACCCCTCGGCCACGGTCAACCTGATCCGCAAAAAACCCACCGCCCAGTTCAAGGCCTCAGTCACCCAAACCTTCGGCTCCTGGGACAACTACCGCACAGAAGGTGATATCTCCGGGCCCCTGACCGAAACCGGCAACGTGCGCGGGCGGTTTGTCGGCGTGTACCAGGACCGCCAGTCGTACCTGGACCACTACCAGAACACCAAGGACATCGCCTACGGCATCCTTGAAGCCGACCTCACGCCCGACACCCTGCTGACCTTCGGCATCGACCAGCAGAACACCCGTTCCCGTGGCGCCACCTGGACCGGTTTCCCCATGTATTTCAGCGACGGCTCGCGCACTAACTTCTCGCGCTCGTTCAACCCGGCTGCCGACTGGAGCCGCCGCGACTTCACCAACCAGACAATCTTCGCCTCGGTACAACAGAAACTGGCCAACGACTGGTCGCTTAAAGTCAGCCTCGACCGCAAGCGCAGCCAGCATGACACCTTGCTCGCCTCGGCCAGCGGCGGTAACCCGGACCCGGTGACGGGCGATGGTATGTATATGTTCATGGGCAAGTACAAGGGCGACCAGGTGCAGAACACCCTGGATATCAACGTGAGCGGCCCGTTCAGCCTGTTCGGCCGCGAGCACGAGTTGATCATGGGCTTTATGGCGACCCGCTCGAAACAGGACGTGCCGGTGTACGGTTCGATCTACCCCGGTGTCGGCGGCAGCATCTTCGACTGGCACGGCGAATACGCCAAGCCGGACATTCCCCGCAGCGGCCAGAACGATATCGTGCAACGCCAGACCGGCGCCTACCTGGCCACGCGCTTGAAACCCACCGATGACCTGTCGGTGATCCTCGGCGCACGGGTGAATAATTTCAGCGGCACCGACAGCACCGACTTCTACGACCCGGCCCAAACCGACAACCGCACCACGTATACGCAGACAGGCGTGGTCACGCCTTACGCAGGCATCGTCTACGACCTCAACGAGACCTGGTCGGCGTACACCAGCTACACCCAGATCTATCGCCCGCAAACCAGCAAGGATGCTGACCGCAAGCTGCTTGACCCAGTGGAAGGCAACACCTACGAGGCCGGTCTCAAGGCGGCGTTTTACGACGGCCGCCTGAACGCCAGCTTTGCCGTGTTCCGCATCGAGCAGGACAACGTCGCCCAGTACGTATCCGGCTTTGACACCGACTCGGTGTACCGCGCGATTGCCGGTGCCACCACCAAAGGCTTCGAAGCCGAGCTGTCGGGTGAAGTACTGGACGGTTGGAATATCTCCGCTGGCTACACCTACCAGCACACCCGCGATGCCGATGACGGCTACGTGTACAGCTCAGTACTGCAAACCACCACGCCGCAGCAGGTGGTGCGCCTGTTCAGTTCCTATCGCCTGCCCGGCGCGCTGGAGAATGTCACCGTCGGCGGCGGCGTGAACTGGCAGAGCGCGTTCTTCGGCAATGTGTTCCAGCCAGATCCCAATGACACGGTCAACTTCGGCCACGACTCACGCATCACCCAGGACAGCTACTACCTGGTGGACCTGATGGCCCGCTATCGTTTCAACGAACACCTGAGCACCACGCTCAACGTTAAGAACCTGTTCGACAAGAAGTACTACACCGGCCTGGGCAACTTCGGCACGGGCTTCTACGGCGAACCGCGCAGCCTGCAATTGGCTACGCGCTGGGATTTCTGACCCCTACGGCCGTGGCTGAGGCAAGCCACGGCATTCAAGGAACCCCCCACTGTCCGCCGTCGTGCGGGAGCGCCAATCATAGTGGTTCTCCCGCTACCGAAGGCTGTTCCCATGGATGGATACCTGGCTCTTGCCCTTTCCCCCGAAGATTTTTCCCCCGATCTCCTGCCATTGGCAAACCCCAGCTACACCGCTGCGCAACTCAGCGAGCGCGATGACCTACGGCGCCTGGGTGACCGAGAACTGATCGAGCAATTACTGCCGATCCTGCAAGCGCCGCTGCTGCCTGCGGCCGATACGCTGGTCAGCATCAGCGAACTCTCCCTGCTGGGCCAATGGGGCGACATGTTCAGCAAGGCCATCAACAGCGCACCGTTCCTTGAGTGGGCCGACAGGCGCCAGTTGGACTTCACCACGCTGCAAGTACGCAACGGCGTACTGGAGGGCCAGGCTTATCTTCAAACCACGGTGCAGCGCTTTACCCTGGCCGACGCGTCCGGCTGGTGGAAAGTCGCCAACCCGATCATCTTCATCGCCCAACTGATAGACCCGGCCGATCTCGGCATGCCTTACCTGGGCGACCGGGTCACCAATATCGCCCGCACGCTGAGCCTGGATCGGGTGCTGGCGTTCTACGGCTACCCCATGCCAACCAACCGGCCGCAAGCGCAGGTGATCATTGAGGAGTTGCGTGCCGCCGATGCCTTTCCGGCCATTGATAGCGTCGGTCAGAACCGCTCGTTGTTGCATGGAGAACGCCTCGGCCAGCAGCGCGATCTGCGCCAACTGGCGAACACCCTGGCAACATTCACCGACTTCACCGGCCTGGACCTGTTCCGCACCCGCGTGCACCTGACGTCGGGTTCATTGCTGGCGCGCACCGTGAAAGAAGCGGCGCAGCACCTCAAGGCCGTCGTTGAAAACAATGGCGATGACGCACCGGTAGTCGTGAGTGGGTACTTTTTTGACCACGCCAGGCAAGTGGTGAGCGTGCTTCCCGACAGACGCAAAGGGCAAACCCAGGCCCGCGACCTGCGCCCCAAGACCCCAGACCTGCGCTGGCTTGCACTGCTGCGCCTGGCCGACAAACTGGGCACCGATATTTACCCCGACCATAGCCTGAGCCTGGCGGCCTGCCTGCAGGTGTACGGCATCGAACGCATCACCACCAAAGACGAACTGGCGCCGTTGGTCACGCGCCTGAGGCAATGGACGCCCACGCCTGCGCCCACATTGCACGCCTCGGCACGTAGCCTGGATGAGCGCTATATCTACAGTCGCTTCATCGGCCTACTCAATGACCGTCACGCCCTGCGGGACGCCCTCAACAGCATCGCCAACTCCGGCATCCTGAGCGGCCCCCAGGGGCTCGATGCAATGATTGAGATCGACCCCGAGACCCTGCACGCCAAACTGTTGCCCGGCCGCCAGCAATTGCAGGCACTGGTGGAGCGACCTGAATTTATCGCGATCCTGGTCCAGCAAGGTATCGATCCCAACGCCCATGTGTTGTTCAGTGTCGAGCATGGGGTGGATGCACAGGACAAGAACGGTGTCTGGAAATCGTTGACAAAAGCCGTACTGGCCAAGCCGCTGCTGGCCTCCATGGTCAAACGCCTTTTGACCACTGCCAGTGAGCTGGGAGGCCAATTGCGCACCGACGAGTCCATCAGCCTGCGCCAGGCATTGCGGCTTTACTCCATGCCACTGCCGAGCACACCTGAAGACGCGCGCCTGATCGCTCAACGCAGGACCATTACCGTGCCGCACCCCATGTACGAGAGCAACTACTGGCGTGCAATCGTCCCGGCCCAGCCCGCGCAGCCCATCGGTTGGACCTTGTCGAAACAGGACCGGCGGCAGGTGCTCGCCACCACCGCCAGCTACCTGCTGGGCATCGAACAAAGCCTGTTCGACTACCTCAGCCAACCGGTGCTGCAAGACAAGTCGGTGGAGGATATCCGCGCCGAAGCCGACCTGTTGATGATCCGCATGATCGCCTCGCCCCGCGCCCAGCGCCTGGCCAGCCAATTGGCCCAGGTTGTGCAATGGAAAGGCAGCGAGGCCAGCGTGAGCGGCGGGCACGCCAGCCGCAGCGCCCTGGTGTGGGCTGCATTGATCCTGAGCTTCGACCCCGGCATCGACGTGCCCGATGGGCACATTAACCGGTTGGACCTCTCGGCCCCGTACTTCTGGGGCGAATCGAGCGCCTTTGTTCGCGCCCAGGTAGAAAACAGTTTCAGGGGGCTGGCCCCAGGCACCGCTGCCCTCGCCGCCCACCTGATGCTGTGCGGCCAGGCACCCCAGTTGCTGGTACGCGATATCCCCGATTCACTCCCGTACCTGGCCACCCAGACCTGGGTGTTGTTCCAGCAATATGCCAGCCACATGGAGCAGCGTATGCCCGGCTCCGCGCGGCAGATGAGCCATAACGAAATCCTGTATCTGGCCTACCTGCCACCGCGCGGCAGTTGGCAGCTGTTTCTGGACACCCCCGAGGCCACCCCGCCCATACTCGCCTGGGCGGTCACCAACGGTGTATTGCCGCGCCAAAAACGCTACACCGGGACGCAGACCAACACCGCCATCGAGGCCCTCAACGCCTTGCGCACGCGACTGCGGGACGCCCAGGCGAGCTTTTCCGTAACGGTCCCCAACCGGGGCGCCATCGCGCTGCAAACCCTGCAAGCGGTGTATCCAGACGCCACGCGGCTGGATGACCTGGTGTGGTCACGCAAGACGCAAGAGCAGCAGGACGCTGGAAAATACTCGTTCGTCGACCTGTACATGGCCAACGAACTGGACGCGACCTCACGTCGCTGGGTGTCTACCGATGCGGCCATCAACTACGCAGACATGGCCCGCCGCTTCGCTCGGCTGCAACCGTTCAACCTGGTGTTCGCCCGCGCATTCGACGCCCACCTGCAACGACTGCAAGCGGCCTATGTCGAGTACTTGAAAAATGCCCTGCCGGCGCTGTCGTTGCCTCGCCGCGAGGCCCTGGAGTACGGAAAAATCGAGTTGCTTGCGCTGCGCAGCGGCCCA
The DNA here is from genome assembly GCF_050432925.1 of Pseudomonas sp. 18175. Lineage (NCBI taxonomy): Bacteria > Pseudomonadati > Pseudomonadota > Gammaproteobacteria > Pseudomonadales > Pseudomonadaceae > Pseudomonas > Pseudomonas sp. 18175. The sequence continues at coordinate 46,583 of NZ_JBKFTO010000031.1, forward strand.
GGACGGGTCGGCGTGTTTGGTGTCATGGTGTGCGCCAGTTTCTACAGTGACCGGCATGTCTACGAATGCTTCCCCAAATACCTGCTGCTGCGCCCCCGCAGAGACCTGGACTACCACAGCCTGATGGCCGCCGCCGCCTCTCCAGACCAGATGGTGCAGCACCTCGCATTTGACTGGCCGGCCTACGCCAGAGGCGCCGAACCTGCGCCTGAGACACCGTTGACCACCTGGCCGGGCTTGCACATCAGCAAACTTGAAAGCGAGTTAACCGAAGTGGAGCACCTGCCAGAGGCCGATGCAGACGGCCATCGCATCCCCCGCAGTTTCGACTCCCCTCGCTCCCACGCATTGGCAAAGCTGATCATCGAGGGTCACTACCTGCAGGGCAGCGCAGTACTGCACGCACTGGCGGCCAACGTACCCGCCTTGGAGCACCTTAGCCAAGGCGAGGATCCCTGGAACGATTATTTCCTGAGTATGGCCGTGGCCGCCAAATGACGACTTGAACACGTGCCGGTTATGCAGGAGTCTAAGGCCCGAAACCTTTCGGAGTGTCGTGTCATGTCGTCGTTAACCAGCCCTTCGGCGCCCAGTTTCTGGCGTGACGCTGCCTTGCCGTTTATCGAGGCACGAACCATCGCCGACGGCCGTAAGGTCACCTACAGCCGGCATGCCCATGAGCACTTTTCCATCGGTGCGGTGACCACCGGGCGCAGCTATTACCATTACGGTGCCGACACCTTTGAGATCAGCGCCGGCACCGTGGTGTTGATGAACCCCGGTGATGTGCATGCGTGCAACCCGATCCATGACGAACCCTGGTCTTACCAGATGCTGTACATCGACACCCCCTGGCTGACCGACTTGCAATACCAACTGGGGTTCAGCACCGACCAGGGTTACCGCCCCTTCACCACCCCGTACACCCGTGACCCGCAGCTCTACAACGGCCTGCTGGAGCTGCACGCGATCTTGGTGAGCGAGCAGGCCGAACACCTGCAAAAGCAGAGCGCGCTGGTGAGCTACTTCAGCGATGTGCAGCAACGCCTGAACCCTGCCGACGCACCGCTGCGGGAGGTCAACCGCAAACTGGAGCGGGCCGCCGAGTACATCCGCGAACACTGCACCCTGGGGTTGAAGCTGGAGGACATCTGCCAGGCCGCCGAACTGTCGCCGTCTTACCTGATCCGTGCGTTCAAGCTGTATTACGGGCTGACACCCCATGCGTTCCTGGTGAACCAGCGTATCCAGTTTGCGCGCACCCAATTGCGTCAGGGCGAGTTGATTGCCGATGTGGCGTTGGCCGCAGGCTTTGCCGACCAGGCGCACTTCCAGCGCGCGTTCAAACAGCATTTTGCTGCCACGCCCGGGCAATACCGCGACGTGCTCAAGCCATCAGCAAATAACCCACACTGGCCACCAGCAACGCGGCCATTGAGCGGTTGAACAACCTGACGCCCTGCGGATTGCCCAGGTAGCGGCGCAGGAATGTCCCGGCATACGCCCAGCACGCCACCGACAGGTAACAGATCACCAGGTACAGGCCAGCAAACAACCAGACCTGCGCCGCGTCCCCATCCGCCACAAACAAGCCCATGCCCGCCACACAGGCCAGCCAGGCCTTGGGGTTGAGCCACTGCATGATTGCGCCGTACAACATCGACGGCGCGGTGGCACGGCCGTCGGCGTCCAGCCGCCCATCGTCCACCGCCAGTTTCCAGGCCATGTACAGCAGGAACGCTACGCCGCCCCACTGAATCAACTGGGTCAGGAGGGGCCAACGTACCAGCACTTCATGCAGCCCCAGGCCGATCAGCACCAGCAGCAAGGTGAAACCCGCAGCCGCACCGAACACATGCTTTTGGCTGGCGACAAAACCAAAGCGTGCCCCTGAACTCAGGGCCACCACATTGACCGGTCCCGGCGTGATGGACGTGGCCAGGGCGAAGGCGGCCATGGAAATGATCAAGCTCATTGCTGTTCCCTTTTGATGACGATCAAGAGGCTGTCACCGTAAAGGGCGAATCAGGCGCGGTATTGAACAAAATGCCCCCGCCACGCTATTTCACGAACAGTTCGCGGTCCCGGGCCTTTACGTGGCCGGGGCGGTAATAGGCGTCGAACCAGGGTTTTTCACCCGCAGCCGGTGGCTTGGCCAGGCGCAGTGTGTGCAGCGCATCAGGCTTGCCGGCATTGACGCGAAAGTGCAAATGGTCGAACAGCAACAAGGCCTGGATCGCATACACCACCGCCACTTTGCGGTCTTCGATACGGATCAGGTGGTCGCCGTTCTTCTTCTCTCCACCCTCGGCAAGGTTGGACGAACCGGTGTACACCGTAGGGTTGGCGCCGTTGAAGTCGGTGACCACAAACTTGTTGTGCACCATGTTCCCTGCATTGCCCGACCACTCTGACTTGAACGGCGCCGGTGCATTATTCGCCAGGTAGGCAAACGGCAGCAGCCCCACAGAACCATCGGGTTTGTACACCGCCAACTTGCCGGTGCGCTGGGCCACGCCGTAGGAAAATAGTGAGCGTTGCATCAACTCGTCCAGCGCGTTACGCACATGGCCGGTGATCTGGTTGAGAAACACGATGGAGTACAGCACCGAACCGGTGGCTTGCTCGATGCTGGCGGCAATCGGGTCCAGGGACAGCGATGCATCGGCATGGGGCGAAAAGCACAGCGAAACCCTGGAGCCGGGTTGATCACGCACCACCCACCAGCGCTGCGAGAGCGGGTTCTTGCGAAACGCCGTGGGCGCGCTCCAGTAGGCATCAAACACCTCGGCGAACTTGCCGGCCACGGCGGCATCATCAAACAACAGCACGTTGTTGGCCTGGATATACAGACCGCGCAAGGCAAAGTTGGTGGAGCCGCCCAACACCCGTATCGCCTGCCCGGCGCGGCGCACGATCAGCACCTTGTTGTGCTGCAAGCCAGAGAAATGCAGGCGTTTGATCTGCGCACCGCTGTCGCTGAGGCGTTGGGCGCTGATGCTTTCGCAACTGTCTGGCAGTTTTTGTTTGCCGCTGTCGTCAATGATCGCCCGCAGCCGGGGGCCCAGTTGCTCAAGGCGGCGCAGAATATCCGGCTCCTTGCTTTCAAACATCAGCGCATCGAGGGTCAGTTCGGGATCGTTCGCGACTTGATCCAGCACTTGCAGAATCAACTGTCGCGCTTCGAAGCCCAGCCATTGGTAGTTGGCTTCGAACGGTGTCATGTCCAGATCCAGAGCCGCCGATACGGGCGCGCCCGGTGGCGGCAGGATGCGGGTTTCGTTGTCGAATCGCTCGCCGTAGGCCTGGGAGGAAGCAAAACCCCGGGTAAAGCCAATGTTCAGGACATCGCTGATGGTTTGCGCCGCAAGGGAGATCTGGCTTTCCAGGCTCACGCCTTTGGTCAGCGTGCCGTGGGCATCCATGTAGCAGGCGGTGACCCGGTAGCGGTAGAAACCCGCGATGATCTCGCTGGGCACATGCACCCAGCGGAATTTCTGGAACGGCGCCTCGGTGGACAAAAAGGTACGCGGCCGTTCTGGGGTCGGCGGGTAATCGAAGTGCAGGCGGTTGCGCAGCGCCCCCCATTGGGGGGCATTGGGGTATTTGACCTCAATACTGAAACCGACGAAATCGCGGGTGGCCAGGTCGGGGGCGAGGTCGAAGGCCAAGAGTGCAGCGCCCTCCCCTCGGTACACCTTGACGGTCAGGCCTTGGGAGGTGGTCTTGCTTTCGAAGTCGGTGCTCATGGTGCGTCTCCTTTGCCGGAAGACCTCCGAACACCGGACGGGGCCAAAGCCCGCTCACCACGGGGAGGCGGTCCTTTGGAGTTTAGCGCCTGTTGGGTGTCAGGCCACTGGCGCCTGGGTGACGATGTCTTCGAGCTGCAGCACACGGCCATCCTCGGCCAGGATCTGCACCTTGCGCAGCGGCTTGAGGCTACGTGCATCCAGCACGCGGGTGCCAACCTCCTCAGGCTCGGTGAAGGCTTCGCCCCATTGCGCCAAGGTGACCAGCACCGGCATCAGCGCGCGCCCCTTGTCGGTCAGTTGATACTCGCTGCGCGCACCCACTTCACTGGTTTGCAGCAGGCCTTGCTCGACCATGTCCTTGAGCCGGGTGGCGAGGATGTTTTTCGCCACCCCCAGGTGCTTCTGGAAGTCACCGAAACGGGTCACGCCGGCGAAGGCGTCGCGGATGATCAGCAGCGTCCACCAATCGCCCACCACATCGAGGGCGCGAGCCACCGGGCAGACGTTTCCTTCCATGCATTTACGTTTCATTGTCGGGACCTCGAAAAATACAGTTGCATTATAGGACCGATACGCTCAGGATAAAAACGGTTTCATTATTAAACCTAACTCTCAGCGTGGAGCTCATCATGGATATTCGTGGAAAAGTGGTACTGGTCACCGGCGCCAATCGCGGCCTGGGCAAAGCGTTTGTCACGGCCTTGCTGGAAGGCGGTGCCGCCAAGGTGTATGCCGCTGCGCGTGACCCGAGCAGCGTGAACATCCCTGGCAGCACGCCGATTGCCCTGGACATTACCGATGAGGCCAGCGTACGGCGCGCCGCCGAACAGGCCAGTGATGTGAGCGTGGTGTTCAACAATGCGGGCTTTCTTAAATACGGTTCATTGCTGGCCGACGACAGCGTTGAGAACCTGCAACAGCACCTTGATGTAAACACGTTCGGCACCCTGCGGGTCAGCCGCGCCTTTGCACCGATCCTGGCCAAGCAAGGCGGCGGTGCGCTGGTCAATGTGTTGTCGGTGCTGAGTTGGCTGAGCCCTGCGGGTGCCGGCGGCTACAGCGCCTCCAAGTCGGCGCAGTGGGGCCTCACAAATGGCCTGCGCGCCGAACTGCGTGAGCAAAACACCCTGGTGATCGGCGTGCACCCGGCCTACATCGACACCGACATGGTGGCCGATGTGCAAGCGCCGAAAAGCACGCCCCAGGAAGTGGTCGCCCTCACCCTGCAAGCCTTGGCCGAGGACCGCGAAGAGGTGCTGGTCAGCGACACGTCCCATGGCGTGAAGGCGTCGTTGTCCAGCGACAGTCCGGTGTATCTCAACTATTGATCAATGAAAAGTGCGCGCCCGTGCCGGCGCGCACGCCCTCGCCCACTGCCAGCGCAACAGAGCCGGCAGCAAGCGACGTATCACCACAGGCGAACACGCCGGGCACCGACGTCTGGCGTGTGTCGCTGGTGTGAAGGTAGTGCCCGGTTGGCCCCTCGATCCGCTCACAACCCAATTGCTCGGCCAACGGGCTGATTCGAGTGCGTGACATCGTGAACACACCGTCAAGGTTGAACACCCGGCCGTCCTCCAATTCCAGGTCGACACGTTCACCGCCCAGGCATCGAACGATGCCACTTTCCACGCTCACTCCGCGCCGGTCCAACTGTGCCTGCTGCTCGGCATCCGGTGTGAAGACACCGTTGGTGAATAATGTGGTGGCCCCCCAGTCCGGCAGCATCAAGGCGTGATGCATCGCCAAGGGTGAGGTCGCCAATACGCCGATGCGCCCTTGGTCCAATTCATAGCCATGGCAGTAAGGGCAATGGAACACCCGTGTGCCCCAGCGTTCCTTCAGGCCTTCGATGGCGGGTAACTCATCGACCACACCGGTGGCAAGGATCAGCCGCCTTGCCTGGAACACGCCGTTGCATCGGGTGCGTACGCTGAAACCGTCCAACTGCCCTTCAACCTCAAGGGCATGGTCCTGCACCCAACTCACGCTGGGGTATTCCATTAATTGGCTGCGACCTTCGGCGGCGATAATTTCTGGTGCCTGGCCGTCCTGGCCGAGAAACCCGTGGGAAGTAGCTGCAAACCGGTTGCGCCGCAGCCCTGCATCGATCACCAGCACGCTGCGTCGCGCCCGTGCCAATTGCAGGCCCGCAGACAGGCCGGCATAGCTGCCGCCCACGATAATGACGTCATGCATCATGAAGGTGCCTCCCCATCCGATGCGCACGGTTATCCGCGCGCTTTCACGACACACCATAAGTTACGTAAAAATCACACGTCAATAGTCTCGCAACTTTTTAGGTTACGAACGATACTTTCGGCCGAACCGACCTGAGGCTTTTTGATGAGAAACGACACCCGCCTGTCGCGCATGCTCCATGTGCTGATCCACATGGGCCGCCATGAAGAACGCGCCACGTCAGAGACCATCGCGCAGATGCTCGGCACCAACCCGGTGGTGGTACGGCGCACACTCGGACTGCTCAAGGAAAAAGGCTATGTGCGCTCAGAGAAAGGTCACCAAGGCGGCTGGAGCCTGGGCAAGCCCTTGAGTGAGATCACCCTGCTGGACATTCACAACGCCCTGGGCACGCCGTCGATTTTCGCCATCGGCCTGTCCACCGACCACCCGGAATGCCTGGTGGAGCAAGCCGTGAACGCTGCGCTCACGGATGCATTCGAACAGGCCCAGACGCTGCTGTTGCAGCGTCTGGGCAAGGTGACACTGGCGCAGTTGGCCAATGATTTTGACGAGCGTTTTCGTGTGGCAATGCTGCCCTAGCGCTGTGCGGGAATGCGGATGTCACCGTCGCGGCACTGGGTTTTCACACTGCGCGGGCACCCGGCGAAGGCCAGGTCCTTGGTCAGGCACACGCGCACTTCGGAGAACACCTTGCCTTTACAGATCACCGCCAGCCCATGGTTGCCCATGCGAGGGTTGCTCTGGCGGAACAGGTCTTCGATTTCACGGGCCGTCAGCGACGGCGGCGTATTGAACGGCTGCAGTTGCTGCGGAATGTTCACCACCCCCAAGGCCTCGTCGGTCTTCTGCAGATACGCCAACGGTTCAAGCCCACTGCACGTGCCGTGTTTGGCCCACTCGTGCTTGAGCAATGAGCGCGTGGGGAACAACGCGGCGCCCTTCTCGATCGCTTCGCGGCTCAACGGCAACTGCGGTGCGCACGACGCCGGCCAACCACCCTTGGCGTACTGCGGCCACAGCCCGTGCAGCACAAACCCGTAGCCCTTGCCCGAACACTGTTCATTGTCCGGGTGCGTCAGGCAGAAGGTCGGTGACCACGACAGCGACAGCACATAAAAATCAAACACCCCAGGCGTGCCTTGGCTACGCGGGGCCGCCATCGCGCTTGTGGCCAGCGCCAGCCACAACAGCATCCAGTATTTCATCCGTGTATTCCTTGCAAAGAGAAAACCCTATCGCGCCTAGGCAGGAAGATGGGGGTTACGTTGTAGCACCTTGTCCAGGATCCGATCGGTCTTGAGCGCCTCGATGGCCAGCGACGGGTGCTCGGCCTCGCCACGAATATGCGCGTTCATTGCCAGCACGTGATGCCATTGGATATGGGCGTGGCACGGCACCGTCAACACTTCGTGGGTTTCGCTTTCAAGCTGTATCGGCTGGTCTTCGAACACCGAGAACTGGATACGCCCGCGGCTGCCGATCAGCTCGACCCGATCCTCACGGCGATCGGCGACGAAGTTCCAGCAGCCCATGCCCAGTGCACCGCTGGTGAAGGTCCAGCACGCGGTTACGGCGTCCTCGGCGGCATAACACCCGGCCTGGCGCGCGGTGAAGCCCGCCACTTCGACGATATCTCCGGCCAGGAACTGGAACAGGTCGAACCCATGGCTGGCCAAATCGGCAAAGTAACCGCCGCCGGCAATGGCCGGGTCGGTGCGCCAATTGGCTACGCTGGCGTCGTCAACAGCGGCGGGTTTGCACAGGTTCCAGGTCAGTTGGCGCAGTTCGCCGATGCGCCCGTCCCGCAGCCACTCACGCACTTGCTGGAAGCGCGGCAGTGAACGGCGGTAATACGAGACAAACAGATGCAGTCCGGCGCGTTCGAAGGTGCGCTGCATCAACGCGCTTTGCTCGGCATTCAGGGCCATGGGTTTCTCGACGCAGCAGTGCTTGCCCGCCGCCGCCACCATCAAACTGAATTCCAGGTGACTGTCGGGCGGTGTGGCGATATACACCGCGTCCACTTCGGGGTCGTCGATCAGTGCCTGGGCGTCGGTATAGAAACGCGCAATGCCATGGCGCGCCGCATAATCGCGCACGGCTTCTTCACGACGCCCCATCACGGCCACCAGGGCCGAACCTGGCGCTTTGTAGAATGCGGGTCCACTCTTTAACTCAGTGACGCTGCCACAGCCGATCATGCCCCAGCGAACGGTAGTCATGGATTCTCCTCGTGCGTTTTCATCAATCGGGCAGTATCCACATCCCTACCGTCCTGTGCCAGACGCACTTAGCATGACAATTGCATTACACTTTTGTGACATTCATCCAACTGCAGGGGCACAGACGATGAAAATTCGGGCAACGGTCATTTGCGAACACGAGGGGCATATCCTCTTCGTGCGCAAGGCCAGATCAAAATGGACCTTGCCGGGCGGCAAGGTTGAACGTGACGAACGCCCGGTGGGCGCCGCCGAGCGCGAGCTGGAAGAAGAAACCGGGTTGAATGTGGATGGCTTGCTCTACTTGCAGGAGTTAAAAGCCCGCGACACGGTGCACCATGTGTTCGAGGCTTCGGTGGTGAACATCGCGCAGGCACGGCCGTGCAATGAGATCGTTGATTGCCAATGGCAGGCTTATGGGGCCCTGGATCAGTTGGACACTACCGACGCTACCCGGCATATCGTCAAATCCTTTCTGCGGCGCTTGTAGAGCGGGCTTGTTGTGGTGGACTGGTTTGTTGTGGTGAGCGGGGCAAGCCCTAATGCCAGTGAGTTAAGGGCAAACACCGTCAGTGTGGCGAGGGAGCTTGCTCCCGCTGGGCCGCGTAGCGGCCCCAAAGATGGGACTGCTGCGCAGTCCAGCGGGAGCAAGCTCCCTCGCCACAGGTTAGCTTTTACTCTTTCTAACCCTTAACTGACTGGCATTGGGGCAAGCCCGCTCACTACAACCTCCCGTTCTTGGCCTGCCCACGCATGTACAGCGCCTCCACCAGTTTTTTCCGCTCATCCTGAGGCAAGGTGCTGGCGAACTGCGCCAACGTCGAGTCCACCAGCGCCCGTAACGCTGCATCGGCCTCCCGGGCCTTGGCCAATTCGATCACCAGCTCATCGCGGTCCAGGGTCGGCGCCTCCAACTGCTGGATCACCCCCATGCGTGCCTCGCGGCCGGCCATGACCAGCGGTTGGCTGTCGGCCTTGTTATGACGCAGCAATTGGCGCAGTTCCTTACGACGCTCAGGCGGCAGCTTGAACATGGCCTGGCGCAGGCCGTGCTGGTTGACCACCGCTTCGGCGGGCTTGGCACTGGCCCTCCAATGGTAGAGGCCACCGCCCACCCCGCCGATCAAGAACACATTGAGCAGCACCGAAACGAGCAACCACGGTTTAAGGGATCTGACGGTCATTGCTCGGTTTCCTCGGCGTTGACGGTGAAGATGACTTGCGCGTCGCCTTGGTCGAAGATGCTGGGCAGCACTTCGGATGAGAGCATCGGCAGCGGCACACTCATGGACGCCACCAGCATGCCGGTGACGATGCCGGCAATGCCCACGCCCACCACCCCGGCGGGCGACAGCCAACTGGCGTAGCGCGACCAGAATGAAACACGCCGGGGCGCCGACTGGCGAATCTGCTGGGCCAATCCCGGGTCGGCAAAAACCACGTGATGGCTATCGAGTTGGGCATCCAGCCAACCGGCCTCATTCAACGCGTCGCGGGCGATGACGCTGCCGCTCTCCAACAGCGACCGGGCAGGCGCTTGCTCCGCCACAGGCCAACGGCGCACGTCCGCACCATAGGCGTCAGCCAAGTGAGCAAATCGTTCGGGTGTCATGGTTTTCCCCTTCCTGGGCGGGCAAGCCCGGGTGTATCGGACAGTTGACTGCGCAACTGGCGTCGGGCCCGCGACAGCAGGCTCTCCAGTGCCTCGACACTGACATTCATCAGCGCCGCGGCGTCGATGTTCGACAGCTCCTGGTAATACTGCAGCACAATGGCTTCGCGCTGACGCTCGGGCAATGCCGCGAGCGCAGCGCTCATGCGCGCGCTGCGGTCGGCGGTTTCCAGCTGCTCATCCAGGGACGGCGCGCTGTCTGCCAGCTCCAGTGCCGCCTCTTCATTGAGCGGGCGTTCCTTGCGCCGTCGCAGGCGGTCATGGCACAGGTTAAGCGCCACCCGGTGCAGCCAGGTATCAAAACGCGCCTCACCACTGCGCCAACTGGCCGCCTGGCGCCAGATGCGCAGGAAGCTTTCCTGGGCCACGTCCTTGGCCTCATCGGCATCCCCCAGGATTCGACCGGCGAGCGCCAGCAGGCGCGGCAGTTTGCGCGTCACCATTTCGCTGACGGCGGCGGGTTCGTTTTTACCGATACGTGCCAGCAACTCAACGTCCGGATCAGTGTCTTTCAATCGGGCAGTTCTCGGTCCGGGGGCTAAGGCTCAGGGTTCAGCGGCTCCAATGCCCTTCACGCCAGTACCAGTTGGGGCCGCGTGACTCCCAATGGCCAGGTGCCCAGCGTGCGTTGTGCATCACCGGCTGCCAGTGGCCGGGCACCCAGGCGTAGCCCCCCCGCGCCCACTGCCAGTGGCCCCGGTCCCAGGCGTAACCGGGGCGCTGCGCGGGGATGATCTCCACACGTTCGGCCGGTGGCGCCTGGCGAATAATGACTTCGGTCTGGGCAAAGCTTGGGGTACTCACAAACGCTGTCAGCACCAGCGGGGCAAGCAAGGCAAAGCGCAATTTGGCCAGGGACTTCATGGCAACTCCTTCATGCAATGGGCAAAAGTGCCGGTTGCTGACGGGTTGAACGCTGGGTGCCGAAACAATCCGTCGCGGCTGCGTGAAATTTTTCCGGCAGGGGTCGAGGGCAGTATTGCCGATGGGATGGCGAGGCTGGATGAAATGTTTGAAAGCGTTGCGACGGATTTACGCAGGCGCCAGCGTTAAAGGATTAACGCCGCTCAACCCAAGCCGCTCACCCCAAGAGGAAATACCATGTACCGCCGACTGTCCATGCTGGTTGCCGCATTGCTGATCGTCAGCCTCAGCGGCTGCATTATCCTGCCCGAACACCGCCATTGCTGCTGGCGCTACTACGGCGCGGCTGATACGCCAAGCCAAGTGGCCAACAGTTAACCGAACGCCGCAAACCCACGGCGACCGGCCTTGATCTCGGTACGCAGTTCACCGATGAGGTTTGAGATGGAACGGATGCTGTCCAAACCCTCGGGAGACACGCGAGTCAACAGCAAATCCACACGGCCGGACTCTGGCTCGAAAATGCTGATACGCAGCGAACCATCGCTGTTTTGCGTGCAATCGCAGGCCAGCGGCAGAAAACCCGAGGCCATGATGCGATTGAATTCGACGAGTGAAATCATGCTCCGCACCCTTCCCCGGGCTCCACCCAGTCGTTGTGATGCAAGCAGCGTAGATGAGGTTTGCGGGGCCATCTAGCCAATCATTCAAAAGTGTTATCCACGCCTCATTTCACCCCGAAACCGACGAAACACTGGCGCCAGAAAAGCCTCAAGCGACCTCTCGTCTGCCCGCCGGGGCAACACTTGACTCCTGGCGCCGATCACAAGACGCTCTTGGCTTTTGCCCACACTCCCGAGCAGCGCCCATGAGCATCGAACCCCCGAGCCAGCCCGACAGCGACGTGTACAAAACCTTGCTGGAGTCGACCAAGGCCATCCCCTGGCGCATCGATTGGCAGAGCATGACCTTCAGCTACATCGGCCCGCAAATCGAAACGTTATTGGGCTGGACGCCGCAAAGCTGGGTCAGCGTGGATGATTGGGTTGAGCGCATGCACCCGGATGACCGCGAATACGTGGTGAATTTTTGCGTGTCCCAATCCCGCGCCGGTGTGGACCACGAGGCCGACTACCGAGCGTTGACGGTGAATGGCGACTATGTGTGGATCCGCGATGTGGTGCACGTGGTGCGCAAGGATGGCGAGGTTGAGGCGCTGATCGGTTTCATGTTCGATATCAGCGAGCGCAAGAAGACCGAAGAACACCTGGTGCGCCTGCAAAAGCAACTCGAAGAGTACTCCTACCAGGACGGCCTCACCGGCATCGCCAACCGGCGCATGTTCGACACCGTGCTGGAACGGGAATGGGCCAGCGCCCAGCGCAGCCAGTTGCCGCTGTCGTTGATCATCCTGGATATCGACTTTTTCAAGCAGTACAACGACCACTATGGCCATATCAAAGGTGATGAATGCCTGCGCCAAGTGGCGAACACCCTGTCCAAGGCAGCGAACCGGCCACGGGATTTCATTGCACGTATCGGCGGCGAAGAGTTTGTGTGGTTGCTACCGGAAACCGACGCCGCTTCTGCCAGGCAGGTGGCGCAACGTTGCCTGCATCTGATCCGCCAACAGCAGATTGAACACAGCTTTTCGCCGGTATCGAACCTGTTGAGCCTGAGCCTGGGCGTGGGTACCCGTATCGTCACGCCAGACGCGCCGATGCTGGGTTTTGTCGAAGACGTCGACAAGCTGCTGTATCAAGCAAAACGCAACGGGCGGATGCGCGCAGCGTTTTCCGAAGAAGAACATTAATGCCGAGGGTAAATCGCGGGCAAAAAAAATCCCAAGTAGCTGATGGAAACTTGGGATTTAAAAATGCATAAACCGTGGGAGGTGAACGCCCGCGCATCATAGCGATTGATAATACGTGTCACAAGACTATTTGATTCCTTTCGTCGGAATAAAACAGCTGTAAGTCATTCAATAACCACATGTTTTTTAGGGTGACGAGGTGTATGGGTGCTGCTTTTTGGTGCAACTAACTCCAATATAACCATTTATAAAAAATGGTTATCGCTTGTTTGCACTTACATCGGCGCATCTTTCGAAAGTCCCCTTGTTACTTGTGGTGGGCGGGCTTGCCCTGGCAGGCGGTCCACTCTTATCGCTTGTACGCCGTTCCAATGTGGGAGCTGGCTTGCCTGCGATAGCTATGTGTTGGGCGCTAGGGCGTTTGGGTCGGAGTACATATCCGTTATTTGGGTGAAGGCTGATATGGGTTTCGCCTTTACGGCGAGTCACTTTGGAAAAGAGCCCCAAAGTAACCAAAGGGCTCTTGCCCCACCACTCGGCACCTCGCCTAGGCTCGGTGTGCCCTCTCTCCGGCTTGAATCCGTGGGCCGCCGCAATGGGCCATCCATGGCCCAGTGCGGCTAACCCGGCGTCCTGCCGGGTTACCCACGGATTCAAGCCTGCGTTCGGCCAGCGTGGTTTGACGGGGCGCCTAAGATCAAGATCAAAAGCTAAAGAGCCAGAGCCAGAGCCAGAGCCAGAGCCAGAGCCAGAGCCAGAGCCAGCTAAGCAGATTTTGCACTGGCCGGCGCTTGAGCATGGAATGCCGGACACAACAGCCGATACAGCGGCAGGCACGCCGCCTGGATCAACAGCATGCGGATCACTTGCATGGCCGTCACCAGTGTCACGGCCAGGCCCAGGGCTTCGGCGGTCAGGCTCATTTCTGGCGCGCTGCCGGGCATCATGCCCAGGGCCAACGATAGCCATGGAATGCCCAACCCGGTACCCAGCGCCCATGCGGCCAGTGCCGTGGCTGTCACTGAGCCGGCCAGCAGCACCAACACCTTGCCCAGCAAGCCCGGCGCGCGGCGCAGGAAACTCCGATCGAAGGTCACCCCCAGCGCGCAGCCGATCAACACCTGGCCACTGCCACTGAGCCAACCTGGCATGCTCATCGACAGGTTATTGCAGCCCACCCCCACCGCGCAGATCAGAAACGGTCCGAAGGTCCAGGGGTTGGGCAACTTGTAGTGCTGGAAACCCAACGCCGCCAACCCGCTCATCGCCAGGATAAAAATCAGCCACGGCCAGATCACCGGCAACGGCGCATGGGCAGCCACAGCGGGCAGGCCGAAGGTGGCGACAGCAGGTACCGTCAGCAGGATCAGCAACAACCGAATGCTGTGGGCGGCGGCGATAAAGCTGGTGTCCGCCTGGCGTTGGCGCCCCAGGTGCACCATCTCGCTGGAGTTGGCTGGCATCAGCGCAAAAAACGCGGTGCCAAAGGGCACGCCCCAGCGGTGCAGGATCAGCACCGAACACACGGCCAGCACCAGTGTCAGCAGCACAGCGGTGACGATCAGCCCAAGATGGGCCGCCACTTGCTGCATCACCGGCAAGGTGAAATGGCAGCCAATCGCGACCGCCACAATAAGTTGCCCGGCCTGGCGACCATGGGGAATGTCCGGCACCCCGGCACCGGCACAACGGGTGAGCATCACCGCCACCAGCGAACCAATCACCCAGGGCAACGGCCACCCTGCCCAACTGGCAACACTGCCGCCTAAAGCGCCCACCATCAGGGTTACGAGCCAGTACTGGCGAAGATTAAGCATCTTGTTAAACCCGACATGGAGAAGAATGCCGACAGGTTATAGACTTGCCATCATCACAAAAAATATCCATTTGTGAAGCCAGCGATCATCTTTTGTTATGCGAGCCCGTATGAACCTGAAAGCCCTGGAGTACTGCGTCGAAATCGCCCGCCAAGGCAGCTTTACCAAGGCCGCGCAGGCGCTGCACGTGGCGCAACCGGCGCTGAGCATGGCGGTAAGCCGGTTGGAAGATGAATTGGGCGTTGCGTTGTTCAACCGCGCCACGCGACAGATCAGCGTGACTGCCGAAGGCCAGCTGTTCCTGGCGCGCGCCGAAGCCTGCCTGGAAGGCTTGGCCGGTGCCCGGCGCGAGTTGCAGGACCTGACGCAGTTGCACAGTGGCGAAATCCGCGTCGGCATCCCGCCGATGTATGGCATCCGCCATATACCTGAGTTGCTGATGCAGTTCCGCGCCCAATACCCCGGTATTGCCATGCATGTGGTGGAAGGCAGCGCCGATGACATCAGTGCGCGCCTGGCCACGCGAGATATCGATGTGGCATTGCTGGAGTCACGGCGGGTGGACCCGGACTGGGAGTCGGTGTTGCTGGGCAGCGATGAGATGGTGCTGTGCATGGCCCAACAGCATCCGCTGGCGGGCGCGTCGTCAATTACCGCAGAGCAGTTGCAGGCCGAGCCGATGCTGGTGTTCGACAACACGTTCCTGCAACGCAATCTGCTGGATGCCTTTTGCAACCAGGCCCGCGTACGTTTCAGCATTGCCCTCGAAAGCAATTTCGTGCCGTTGGTGATTACCGCCACGCGCAATGGCATGGGGGTTTCCACCTTGCTGCGGTCGGTTCAGGAGCAAGAGCCGGGGTTGGTTGGAGTCTCGTTCAAGCCAGCCCAGTTCATGCATTTCAACCTGTGCTGGCGCGCCAGTGAATACCTGTCCCAGGCCAATCGGCGGTTTATTGAAACGGCGAAGGTGTATTTCCAGGAGGATGCCAGCTCGCCGCTGTCGCGTTAAGCCGTTATTTGCGCGCGACTTTGTAGCGCACGCAATCCTGATAGAACCCTTGGCGGATCGCCTCGGGCTTGAGCCGTGAACGGCTGTCGTAGGTCTGTTCGGTGATGCCCATGGCCATCATGCGCATCCACGATTTGTTGAACTTCATGCTCTGGATCTTCTGCCGCGCCGCGTACAGCGACACCCCCGACAGTTTGAGTTCCTGAGCCCTGGCGGCTGTGCCTGCGCCCCAACTGCACATGTACTTGTCACCCTCGCGCAGCTCCCGTGCCTGCACGGCAGCCGCGCCGCCGGCCAGGGAGCAGGCGATCAACATGATTCCAACAGTGCGCATTTGCATCCCTACCTAACCACCTGAAAATAAAAGCGATTCTGGCGAGGATTTTGTTACAAAGGGGCCATTAAATTGCCTTATCACCACTGATAAGTGGCACTCGCCTGCACGGTGCGCTGTGAGCCATACCAGCACCACGAGTAGGAATAACACGACGCGACGTACTCTTTATTCGCCAGGTTCGTGGCATTGAGGGCCAGGCGCAGGTTGTCTTTAAGGCTGGTGATATTCGGGATGTCGTAGTGCACTGCCGCATCGAACAGGGTGTAGCCCGGCACTTTCAGGGTGTTGGCGGTATCGCCCCAGGACGAGCCAACATAACGCGCACCCGCACCGGCACCGAAGCCCTTGAGGTTGCCGTCATGGAAGGTGTAGTCGGCCCATGCGGACGCCGTATGGCGAGGTACGGCATAGGTTGTGGTGCCTTTGGCCGACAGCGCGGGGCCCACGCCGACATCAGTGATCGGGGCGTACTGGACGGTGTTGTTGGACTGGGTGATGCGGTTATCCAGGTAGGCATATGCCGCGGTAATGTCCAGGTTGTCGTTGAGGCTGGCCTTGCCTTCCAGCTCAAAACCACGGGACTGCACTTCGCCGTCCTGGCTCTGGCAACGGCCGGAGCCACAGATGTGATCCGGGTCCGGGTCGGTGGTCAGCACATTGCTTTGGCGCAGGTCGAAGATTGCCGCGCTGATAAAGCTGTTGCTGCCCGGCGGCTGGTACTTGATGCCCACTTCGTATTGTTTACCCTCGGTCGGCAGGAACGCCGAACCGCCGTAGCCCGTACCCGATTGCGGCTGGAACGACTCCGAATAGCTTGCATACGGCGCCAGTCCATTATCAAAGAGGTAGACCAGGCCGATACGGCCGGTAAAGGCCTTGTCATCCAGGGACGATTTGGACTTGGCCCCGCTGCTCAGGGTCTTGGTGCTGTTGTCGGTGCTGGCCCAGTCATAGCGACCGCCCAGCAGTAGGACCCACTTGTCCCACTTCAGCTGTTCTTGCAGATAAACGCCGGTCTGCTGGCTACGGGAAGTGCCGTCAGTGGTGTAGGCCGGCACGGGGATGGCAACGCCGTAGACCGGGTCGAAAATATCCTGGGTCGGCGCGGTACCGGCCCGGGTCGAACCCGACAGCGTGTCAGTGCTGGTGTACTGGTAATCGGCACCCATCAACAGGGTGTGTTGCAGCGGACCGGTGTCAAATTTGGCCTGCACCTGGTTGTCCAAGGCGTACGCATCCAGGTTGACATCGCTGGCGATGGTCGCGCGTTGCATGGTGCGATAGTCACTGCGCAGGTTGTTGCTGTAGAGGCTGCGGTACTGGCCTTCGCTACGCAGGTAGCGCGCATTCTGGCGCACGGTCCACACATCGTCGAAGTGATGTTCGAACGCATAGCCGATGGAGTAATACTCGCGGTCGCTTTTCTCGAAGTCCTTTTCGCCATCATAGAACCCCACATCGATGTCGCGCCCCACCGGGCTGTGCAACACCGAGCCCCAGGCCGGCACCGAACCGTAGGACGCACCCTTGGGGTCCTTTTGGAAATGCCCGAGCAGGGTCAACGACGTGTTGTCATCTGGGCGCCAGGTCAGCGCCGTTGACAACGACTGGCGCCGAGTCTCGGTGTGCTCCACCTGCCCATCGGCATCATCGAAAAGGCCGGCCACGCGGTAGGAATACACACCCTGGTCATCAATCGGCCCGCTCAGGTCGAAGGTGGTGCGTTTCTTGTCGAAGGTGCCGTATTCCACGCCGATCTCATGGAATGGCGTGTCCAGCGGGCGCTTGCTGACCATGTTGATCACACCACTGGGCGTG
The DNA here is from genome assembly GCF_050432925.1 of Pseudomonas sp. 18175. Classification (NCBI taxonomy): domain Bacteria; kingdom Pseudomonadati; phylum Pseudomonadota; class Gammaproteobacteria; order Pseudomonadales; family Pseudomonadaceae; genus Pseudomonas; species Pseudomonas sp. 18175. The sequence continues at coordinate 64,092 of NZ_JBKFTO010000031.1, forward strand.
CCCTGCCCGTACAACACCGAGGCCGGGCCGCGTAGGACTTCAACGCGTTCCAGGTCGAAGGCATCCTTTTGCGGCAAGGCATCACGGCTCGTTGGCATGCGCAGGCCATCAAGGTAGGTCGCCGGCGAAAAACCGCGGATGGTCAACTGATCGAGGCGCGAGGCCGTGGCGCCACGGGTTTCCGGGACCACGGCGGCGCTGTAGCGCAGGATCTGGTTGAGGCTCTCAGCGTTCTGCGCGCGCATCTGGTCTTTGGTCACCACGGAAATCGACTGCGGCGTCTCGATGATCGGCGTATCGGTCTTGGTGCCCGACAGGCTGCGGGTGGCCACGTAACCCGACACCGGCCCGGTGGGGTTTTCGGCCTGGTAGGCAGCGCTGATGGTGGTGGCCTGCAACTCCATGGCGCCGCCGTTATCCGGGATAGCTTCCAGGCGGTAGCGATCGGCGGAGAGTTTTAACGCTTGCAGGCCGCTGCCGGCCAGCAGTTGGTTCAGAGCCACATCGATGTCGTATTGCCCGCTCAAGCCATTGCTGTGTTTGCCACGGGTCAGGCTCGCATCAAACGCCAATACCAGCCCCGCTTGTTCCGCCAGGCTATTGAGTGCCTGGCTCAAGTCGCCGGCCGGAATCTGAAAGCTGCGCACGGCGCGGCTGCTTTCTTCGGCGAAGGCGGACTCAACGGTCAGCAACGGCACAGCGGCAACAGCCATCGCCACGGACAAGGCCAATGGGTGCAAGGGACGAGCAAAGCGCGACATGGGAAATCCTGCGTAATAGAGGTTCTATTAACCATGACGGCCAGCTCGCAGGATCGGGCAAGGATGAGAGCGATTTTTATTTGAGAGGGTTTGCGGCAATCAGTTTGATCGGCTTTTCATGTGGCTTTTTAGCAGGTTTTATCGCGGTTTTTTCGGGCTTGCGGTGAGCCTTTTCTGATTTTCCCAACCGCTCATCCAGCCGCTTTTTGCTACGGCATTCTCCGACGCCTTGCCCTCTGCCGAGACGTCACGGATGACCCACGCTTCGCACATTGCCCTTATCGAACACGAGCTGGATGGCTTTCATCAGAGCCTGGCGATCTACCGCAAACAGATGAACGCCTGGTATTCGCGTGCCCTGGATTCGGTGAGCCATGCGGCCGATTTGCCGTCGTTGCTGGGGATGGATCGGGTGTTTCGGGTGGGGGATTCGCAGCTTTCGGTGAGCATGACTGATCCGGAATTTTCCACTGTGGCCCGCTGCCCTCTTGGCGGTGAGTTGAAAATCGAGAGCCAGTTCGAGTCGGTGTATGACGTGCCGATCGGTGACATTCCGGTCGAGGTCATCGGGCTCGATGACGGCAGTTCCACCGTGATCATGCTCGATGAACACGGCAAAGGTTCACACCACTGCGCGGCGGGTGGGCGTTATCAGGTGCGGGTGCAGGGCGGCGTTTCTGGCGAGCAGGTGGACGCGTTGTTTGCCTCCTACGCCGGGCTGACGGCGGACCTGGAGCAGTGGCTTCGCGAGCAGTGGCAAGGCTTTAAACCCCATTGGCAACAGTCCACCGCCAGCGCGATTGGCAGCGGTTTGTTGGCGGGCAGTTGGGCGGCGATTCGTGAGGTGTGGGACAGCATCAAGCGGGTGCAGGCGATTCTTGCCGACCCGTTGAAGTACGTCGAAGAGTTGGGCGAACAAGCGGCGTCGTTGGCGAAAATCGCCACCGATGCGCCCAAGATCATGGAACAGGCCATGTTGCTGGCCAGTGATGAAGCGGCGCTGTTTCTGATGCTGCGCACGGCGATGGTGTGGCTTGACGCGTTGCCGCCCAGTGCGCTCGCCGAAGTGGCGGCTGGGTTTGTGGTGTCGTTGTTGATCGACCTGGTGATTGCGCTGGTGCTGACCATCGCGTTGCCGGCGGCGGGTGTGGGGTATTTGACGGTGCGGTTGGTCAGGTATGGCCAGCAGATCCTTAACGCTGCGGTGGGGTTTGTTAAGGGGCTGCTGGAGATTCTGACCCGGTTTATGCAGGCGGTGAATCGCTATAAGGCGGTGGCGGTTCGTGGGGTGGTCGGCGCGGTGAAGCAAGGCACGATGCAGATGCGCTGGAAGGCGCGGCAGAACGCTGTGTTGAAGCAAAAAGAGCCTGTGGATGACGTGCCGGTTTCGGGGAAAAACCCGAACGGTGATGCGGCTTCAAGTGCGGATAAAACCGCCACCAATGGCTGCCCGGTGTCGATGGTCACCGGCGAAGAGCTGCTGACTTTGGTGGATGGAGCGCTGGACGGGATTTTGCCGTTTGAGTGGACCCGGTTGTATCGCACCAGTGCGGTGGAAGTGGATTGCGGCTTGGGGTTTGGCTGGAGTCACTCGCTGGCGCATCGGCTTTCTGTTGCTGGTGATTCGGTGGTGTGGACCGATCAGGAGAATCGCTCGACTGAGTTGCCCTTGCCGACCACTACTCGGCCCGCGATCACCAATAGTTTGGCCGAAGTGGCGATTTATCTGGGGGATTTTCCGGATGAGTTGGTGCTGGCTCAGGCGGCACGTTTTTACCATTTTGTTAACGGCTCGCTGACGGCGATCAGTGATGCGTATGGCAACCGGCTGCGTATTTCCCGGGACTTTTTGGGCCGCATTGAACGGGTGGATAACGGTGTGGGTCGCTCGCTGTTCTTGCGCTACTCGCTCGGTCGAATCGTTGCGGTGGAGTACCAGATTCAGCGGGCCAAGGACTATGAGCCCTACGTCTGGGTCACCGAACATTGCGTGGTTTCCTACGCCTATGACGAACTCGGCAGGCTGGTTTCGGCGACCAATGCCGTAGGCGAAACCGAGACTTATCGCTACGACGATCAGCACGTCATTCTTGAACGCGGCTTGGCCGGTGGGGCGAGTTTCTTCTGGGCGTGGGAACGCTCTGGTAAGGCGGCGCGATGCGTCCGGCATTGGGCCAGTTTTTCGCAGATGGACACGCGGTATGACTGGGATGACAACGGCCGCGTCACGGTGTTTAACGCCGATGGCAGCCAGGAAGTCTATGTGCATGACCAGCGCGCAAGACTGGTACAGCGTATCGATCCGGACGGCGCTAAGCACTTCAAATCCTACGACGACAACGGCCGGCTAACGGTGGAGCAAGACCCGCTGGGGGCGGTGACGGCGTATCAGTATGACGACGCTGGGCGTTTGGTGGCGTTTTTCCCTGGGGATGATGAGCCGACGACCTACGAGCATGACAATGGCTTCGTACGGGTGGTGCGGCGCGATGACGCGGTTTGGAAATATGAGCGCAATGACCAAGGCGATGTCACGCGCAAGATTGATCCTGATGGGCATATCACCGATTACACCTACAACAAATATGGGCAGTTGGTTGGAGTTTGGTACCCGGATCACAGCTCTCAGCGACTGGTCTGGAATGAGCGCGGGCAGCTCATTGAAGAGCAACTGCCCAATGGCGGCATCAAGCGTTATCGCTATGACGATATTGGGCGGCAGATTGCGCGGGAAGACGACCGTGGCTCGCTGACCGAGTATCAGTGGGACAGCGTTGGGCGCTTGGTGCGTGTGGTGCTGCCCGGTGGTTTAACGCGGGAATACAGCTACAACCCCTACGGAAAAATCACCGCCGAACGCGATGAACTCGGGCGCGTGACGCGGTACGAATATGCCGATGGTTTGCATCTGATCAGCCGTCGCATCAACGCTGATGGCACCCAGGTTAAATACCGTTACGACAACACCCGGTTACTGCTGACCGAGATCGAAAATGAGGTTGGCGAAAGCTACCGGCTGGATTACCACCCCAACGGCCTGATTCAACAGGAAACGGGTTTTGACGGCCAACGCACTGCCTACGTCTACGACCACAACGGCAATCTGCAAGAAAAAACCGAACACGGCGATGACGGTAGTCAGTTAGTTACCCGCTACGAACGCGACTTCGCCGGGCGCCTGGTACGAAAAACCCTGCCTGATGGAAAGGCTATCGACTATGCCTACGACCGCCAGGGCAATCTCCTAAGCGTCGACGACAGCCACTGGTTTTTAGCGTACGAATACGATCAACAGAACCGCCTCACCGCCGAACACCAAGGCTGGGGCACTCTGCGTTACAGCTACGACGCGTGCGGCCAACTTCAAAAGTTGCGCCTACCAGATAACAACCGCGTCACCTACAACCACGCCAAGGGCGGCCATCTCGCCACAGTCGAACTGAACGGCGAAATCCTCACTTCACACCTCTACAAATCCGGCCAGGAACATCAACGCCAACAAGGCCAACTCCTCAGCCATTACCACTACGACGACCAACAACGCCTGCACGCCCACGCCGTCACCCAACACGAGCACTACCTCTACCAACGCCAATACGACTACGACAAAACCGGAAACCTCACTCGACTCCTAGACACCCGCAAAGGCGAACACCTTTACCAGTACGACCCACTCAACCGCCTGACCCTCGCCGACCACTCCCAGGACCTGCAAGAACGTTTCGCCCACGACCCGGCGGGCAACCTGCTGATGCAAGACCGCCCCGGTCCCGACATCGTGGCGGGTAATCGTCTGCTGATGCAGGGCGATAACCACTACGACTACGACGCCTTCGGCAACCTCATCCGTGAACGACGCGGCAAAGGCCACGCGTTAGTTACCGAATACCGCTACGACTGCCAGCACCGGTTAATCGAAGTCAAAAAACCCAACGGCCAAACCGCCAGCTATCGCTATGACCCGTTTGGGCGGCGTATCAGCAAAACCGTGGATGGGGAAACCACGGAGTTTTTCTGGCAAGGCGACAAACTCATCGCCGAGCATCACAAGGATCAACACCGCAGCTATCTCTACGAGCCGGATAGCTTTCGTCCACTGGCCCTACTGGAAGGCTTCGGCCCCAAAGCGACCAAGCCCTACCACTACCAACTCGACCACCTCGGCACGCCCCAGGAACTCACCGCCCCAGACGGCGAAATCGTCTGGTCCGCGCATTACCGCGCCTACGGCGAAATCTCCCACCTCGACGTCGCCAAAATCGACAACCCACTGCGCTTCCAAGGCCAGTACCTCGATCAGGAAAGCGGGCTCCACTACAACCGCCATCGCTACTACAATCGGGATATTGGTCGCTACCTCACGCCTGACCCAGTGAAGTTGGCGGGTGGGATTAACACGTACCAGTATGTGCCCAACCCAACGGGATGGATCGATCCACTGGGTTTAAGCACATGCCCAGGCGCGGATGGTTGCAAACCAAGCGCTACCGCGCAGCAACCCACTGCGGGTGTTGACCACGGAGAACCTGCGTTACCGCAGCTGACGCGGGCTGAGCGACAGGCAAGAATTGATGAACTAACAGAGGCTAATGCAAAGCGCCGAGTTTGGGAATATGAGGAAAAATATGACATGCACACTGTCGCAAAACACGGTTCTGAAGTCGCCGACCCTGCATTAAAACAGAGGGCTATAGACGGTACAGATCCCGGCACAGGGTTACCTAGCCCAAGTGGAAAAGGAAATTCAAGCTCGCAGTTTCATAGTTGGAAAATGCAACTAAGCGCTTTGAATAAGGCCATGACTCGAAAATCGCTTGGATTAGAACCGTCCAATGGAAAAGATCAAAATAAAAACCCTATACTAAGATTAGAATTAGCAGGCGCAGGTCGGGATTACAGACCAAACAAGAAGGATACAGAAAATCCACATCTTAACGAAAATATGAACTGGTTTGAGGTCAAGTTTGACAAAAAAGACAACGACAGACCATTTACGGCTTTTCCTAGCGAGAAAAAATAATGTTGAAAGATCCTTTTTTAAATGAACCGTTCGACCCTAGTCTCAAATGGTTCATTGGAGTGTTTGACGTTTATGACCGCGAGCAAGAGTTAGGCGCCAGATTGCAAAGATACAATCCAAATGACAAAAACGACCGAGAGTTTCTAATAAAAAATTACGCTCTGGATTTACCGTACCTCACTTACCGACATAAATACCTTTTGCTTAAAAAACTTAAAGAACACTTAACCGAAGAAAATTACGACTTCCAAAACTTATTTGAAATAAGCGATGACGAGACAAGCTCATGGCCCAGATCAGAATGGTACAACCTTGAAAGTCCTAGAGACTTCTTGGCAGCCGTATATCTTGTTGCTCAAAATACCTGGAAAGACGACCTCCAAAAAGCCAGCCTCGAAGACCCCTCAACGTGGTGAGCCTCCCCTCACCCTGTAGTGAGCGAGCTTGCTCGCGCTGGGCCGCGAAGCGGCCCCAACTCCAAGCAATGGGTGTGTTCAGGTAGATCACTATCGTCTGTATTGGGGCTGCTGCGCAGCCCAGCGCGAGCAAGCTCGCTCACCACAGTAGATGGGCTGCGCAATCAAGGATGGATACCGCCCAGCCAGATCAACGTTTGCTCAGCTCCATAATCATCCGACTCAACAAATACACGCGTGGCACCACACTCTCCACCTCCGCGTATTCCTCCGGCGTGTGAANGCAATCAAGGATGGATACCGCCCAGCCAGATCAACGTTTGCTCAGCTCCATAATCATCCGACTCAACAAATACACGCGTGGCACCACACTCTCCACCTCCGCGTATTCCTCCGGCGTGTGAATATTCCCGCCCACAATCCCAAACCCATCCAACGTCGGCGTACCTACCCCGGCCGACAAACTCGCATCTGCCGCGCCGCCGCTGCCTTCGATGGTCAACTTACGGCCCAACTCCCCATAGATCCCCTGGGCAATCGCGACCAACTTGTCTGACTCCGGCGTCTGCGGCATCGGTGGCAACCCACGTTGCAGGGTGGTTTTCACCTCGGTCTCCGGGATCAACTTGTTGACCGAGACCCGCGCCAGGTCCTGCTCGATGCGGTCGAACTCTTCCGGCAACGCTGCACGTACGTCCGCTTTGGCAGTAGCCTGATCGGGAATCACGTTCACCCGGTCCCCCGCCTTGAGCACGGTAAAGTTGATGGTGGTTTTCTTCTCTTCATCCCCCAACTTGCCCAGTTGCAAGATCTGATGCGCAGCCTCCATGGCGGCGTTGCGTCCCAGTTCTGGGGCGACGCCGGCGTGGGCGGCCTTGCCTTTGACTTCGACCACGGCAGTGGCGCTGCCTTTGCGCCACACCACCAAGCCATCGGCCGGGCGGCCGGGTTCGAGGTTGAGGGTCACGTCTTGGCCCTTGGCGGTTTTGCGGATCAGGTCGGAGGCGATGTCGGAGCCGGTTTCTTCGCTGGCATCGAGCAAGAAGGTGATTTGCGCGTAGTCCTTGAAATCCTGGTCCTTGAGGACTTTGAGCGCGTAGATGCCGGCGACGATGCCGCCCTTGTCATCCATCACGCCGGGGCCATAGGCGCGACCGTCCTTGATATGGAACGGGCGTTCGGCGGCCGAGCCTTCCTTGAACACGGTGTCCATGTGGGCCATCAGCAGGATCTTGGCCTTGCCGGTGCCCTTGAGGGTGGCGATCACATGGCTGCTGTTGGCAGCGGCATCTGGCACCCGCTCAATGGTGAAGCCCAATTGTTTGAGTTCATCGACGGCAATGTCGCTGACCTGGGTCAAGCCCGGGCCGTAGCCTGAACCGGAGTCGATATTGACCAACCGCTCCAGCAGTTTCAGGGCCTCGGCCTTGTACTGTTCGGACTGTGCCTGGATCTGCTTGTGGGGCTCGGCGCTGTAGGCCGGCAGGGCGAAGGACATGGCCAGGGCGGCGGCCAGGAAGGTGCGGGGGAAGTTGAAGAGCATGAACCGATCCTTGTTTTTTGTTGGAAGGTGCTGCCACACCCTACCCCACTAGATCGATCGCAACCAACTCCCCTGCACCGAACTGACACGGTTGCGTCCACTGCTCTTGGCCTCGTACAACGCCTGGTCGGCATCGTTGAGCCAGCTTGTCGAATCCGCATGGGCGGGCTGATAGGGCGCCAGCCCAATGCTCAAACTGGCGCGCAAAGTCGGGTCCTGGGCATACGCCTGGGCGTTGAAGCGGTCGCGCAAGGCGTCCATCACCTCAGTGGCGCGGCCTAAGGGCATGTCCGGCAGGATCACGCAGAACTCATCGCCGCCATAGCGTCCGGCGAGGTCGGTGACCCGCAGGTTTTGGCGCAGCACCTTGCTCAATTGGCGCAGCACGATATCGCCAGTGACATGGCCATAGGTGTCATTGATGGTCTTGAAGTGGTCGATGTCGATCAACGCTATTGCAGCCCCCGTGGGGCCTCGGCGGCAGCGTTGGAATTCGATTTCCAGGTGGTCTTTCCAGGCGCCGTGGTTAAGCAGGCCGGACAGGCTGTCGGTACGGCTCAGGGCCAGCAGCTCGCGTTTGTGCCGGGCCAGGGTCACAGCCTGGCGGTAACAGATCCACCCCAGGGCCAGTGGGTAAAGCATCAGGATCGGCAGGCAAGCGTAGAGCTGGGTCTGGGTGGTCACCGCCACAAAGGCCGGGGCGAAGATCAACAGCGCCGTGCCGATACCCAACCCTTGCGCCACCCAACCCGCCAGCATAAAGCGGGGGCCGCCGATGGCGACGTTGTTCATGGTCATCATCGACAAGGTGGTCACGCTGGGCAGCGGGTTGAAGTGCATGGCGCCGACCCAGAAACCGCCGCAGAACGAATCGAACAATAGGTTGCGCCGCTCACTGCGCAGTGAGTTGGCGGCCCGTAGCGAGACTTGAAAGGCCAGGTGGGGCCAGACAAAGGCGTTGATCACCATCCACACCCACACCCAGGTCGGTGGATGCAGCGGGTACATGCCGAACACTACGCACACAAAGCCGAGCGTCAGCCCCAGGGTGCGGGATTTATACAAGCGCGAAGCGAGCGGAAGTCCCTTTCCTCCTGCGGCTGGCATGGTGGGGTGTAATCCTGGATGAGTGCCTGGAGTCTATCAGGGCAACGGCAAATCGCCACTACCGCTCATACCCTCAGCCACCCTCATCACAACCAGCCATTGCACACAGTCAGTGGGAAAACCCGCGCGCCAACATCACGGCAACGCTCAACAGCAATACCGCCGTGGCCCGCTGCAACAACACCCGCCGCTGAGGGTTCTCCAGCACGTGCTTGATACGTTGGCCGAAATAGCAATACAGGCAGCCACTGGCAAATTGCAGCAACAAGAAGGTCGCGCCAAGGATGGCGATGTCCACCGATGAGTTGTGCCCCCCTGCCCCGGCAAACTGCGGGAACACCGCGCTGAACATAATGATGGCCTTGGGGTTGGAAAAGCCGGTCAAGAAGCCCTTGCCGAACAGGCTGCGCGCACCTTCCACGCCTGCGCCCTTGTCGATCGACACGCCGCTGCTGGTCCACTGCTTGTAGGCCAGATACAGAATGTAGGCCACCCCCACCAGTTGGATGCCCTGGGTAATGGTCGGGTTGCCCTTGATCAGCTCCGAAAAGCCCACGGCAAAGATCAGGATCGAAATCAGGTAGGACACACTGGCGCCCACCTGCGCCGGGATCGAGTGGCGCAGGCCGTCCTTGAGCCCCAGGCTCAACAGCAACAAGGTCATGGGGCCGGGGCTGAAGGTAATGGTGGTGCAAAACAACAGGAAGTACAGGAATGACGAAAGGGTCAGCGCGCTGGTCATGGACGGAGCCTTGGGAGGAGAGCGCGCAGTCTAGGCAAGCGGCATTGCGCAAGGCAGGTAAAGTCAGGCCTAATCCTGCCGGACTTTACCGGTGAAATCACCAGCAAACACAAGGACGGTTCATGTTTGTCTCCGCCATTGCCTTTGTGCCGGGTACACCCAAGGTGCAGCAGATCGTCGAGGCGTTCAGCCAGGCCATCGAAAACGGCGAGTGGCCCCCCGGCAGCAAGCTGCCCTCTGTGCGTGAGTTGACTCAGACCCTGGGCGTCAGCAAATTCACCCTCAACGAAGCCCTGGACCGACTGCGCGGGCGCAACCTGCTCACCTCCAGCCAAGGCCGCGGCTACTTCGTGGCGATAGACAGCGTGCGCCCGGCCTCGTCGAGCTGGGTGGAGTTATTGCCCCAGGATTTGCTCAGCGTACTGCGCCGCCCCTTGGCCACCGTGCACGGCGACCAACGTCCCGGCGGCGGTCACCTGCCGGAAGACTGGCTCGACAGCGATGCGATTCGCCAAGCCATGCGCAGCGTGGTGCGCGCACCGTCGCTGCGCATCGCCGGTCTGGGCACGCCAGCGGGGCTGTTGCCGTTGCGCCAGGCGTTGCAACAGAAGCTACACGGCGAAGGCCTGTCGGTGTCGGTGGAACAGATCATCACCACCCCCAACACCGTGCAGGGCCTGGACATGCTCATGCGCCTGCTCGCGCGCCCCGGCGACACCGTCTTGCTGGACACGCCGTGCTACTTCAACTTCCACGCCAACCTGGCCCTGCATGGGGTCAAGGTGGTGACTATCGAGCGCCGCCCCGATGGTTTCGACTTTACCGCCCTCGAACAGCTGTTGGCCGAACATCGTCCCAGCCTGTACCTCACCACCAGCGTGCTGCACAACCCTACCGGTCATACGTTCAGCCCCAGCCAGGCCTTTCGCCTGCTGCAACTGACCCAGCAATACCACTGCCATATTGTCGAGGATGACCTCTACGGCGACCTGCACCCCAACCCGCCCCCACGCCTGGCCGCCCTCGCTGGGCTTGAGCAAGTCACCTACCTGTCGGGGTTCTCGAAGGTCCTCAGCGCCAACACCCGCGTCAGCTTTGTGGTGGCCGCGCCGCAGCTGGCGGCCAACCTGACCAACATGAAGTTGATGAGCGGCGGCATCACCTCGGAGCTGTTCGAGCAAATCGTGTACCGCATGCTCAGCGAAGGCAGCTACGCCAAGCACCGCAAGCGCATGGTCCAACGTTTGGTGGAGGCCGGCGGGCGCGTCGAGCAATGGCTCAAGCGCTGCGGCTGCGAACTGCCGATGGCCTATGAAGGCGGAATGTTTATCTGGGCGCGCCTGCCCCAAGGGGTGAGCGGCGAATGGCTGGCCCAGGAAGCGTTGAAACACGGCATGGTGTTGGCGCCGGGGACGCTGTTTGGCTACGACCCGACGCAACCCGATTCAATGCGCTTCAATGTGGCCCACAGCGACCTGCCACACGCGCAGAAGCTGTTTGAAGCGTTGCTGCTCAGGGCTTCGCGCGCCCCTTGAGCATGCCGTGGTTGACCAGCAGCGTGCGCATGGCATTGCGGGTGATGCCCAGCAGATCCGCCGTGCGCAGTTGGTTGAAGCCACAAAAGGCAAAGGCCTCGCGCACGATCAGGTCCTCGATATCGTGCAACAAGGTATCCCCCGGCACTTCGAACAAGCGCAACAACTGCTCGCGCATCACCTCCTGGGGAATGCGCGGTGCACCGTTGTTGGCGCTGGCGTGCAGTGCACTGAGCCCGGCCGAGAACTTGAGGTGGCTGGGCATGATCGGCTTGTCGCCAGCCACTAGCAATGCCAGGTGCACTACGTTTTCCAACTCGCGGATATTGCCCGGCCACGGGTAATCCAGCAGCGCTTGTGTAGCGGATTCAGAGAGCATCGGCTCGGCGATTTTCAACCTGGCGCTGTACAACCGCCGAAAGTGCTCCACCAGCGGCAGGATATCCAACGGACGTTCCCGCAGCGCCAGCACCTGCACCTGGGCGACGTTGATGCGGTAGAACAGATCCAGTCGGAAGTTGCCCGCCTCCACCGCCTGTTCCAGGTCGATATTGGTGGCGGTGACTAGGCGGATATTGATCTTGATCGGCTTGCGCGAGCCGACGCGCACCACTTCCTGTTCTTGCAGCACCCGCAGCAACTTCACCTGCAAAGGCAACGGCAGGTCGCCGATTTCATCCAGGAACAGGGTGCCGCCATCGGCCTCTTCAAACCAGCCACCACGTCGGCCCACGGCACCGGAAAACGCCCCTGCTTCATGCCCGAAAAACTCGCTTTCGGCGAGGGTTTCACTGATGGCGCCGCAGTTCACCGGCACAAACGCCCCCGTACGCCCACTGGCACTGTGGATGTAACGCGCCACCAGCTCCTTGCCGGTGCCGGTTTCGCCATTGATCAGCACGGGCGCATCGCTGGGGCCGACGCGCTTAAGGTAGTCGAGCAATTGCAGGGAACGCGGGTCGGCAAACACCAGGGCCTTGGCGCGGATCGACAGCGGGTCTTTTTCACCCTGGGGCAAGGTCAGGATCGGCGTGGGTTGCCCGTGGGGACGGTTCATGAACTATTTCCCGGCGGCGAGATAAACAAAGTAACGGTGACTGTACCCAGCCGCGCATATAACTAGAAATATTAAAAATTCATTAGTACATAACCGTTTATCGGCGATGGGCCAACGACCTCACGCAACGGTCCCCGAGGCTTTGCACGCCCTGCACCAGCAGCACCAGCACAATCACCGTGACTACCATGATCTGGTTGTTGAAACGCTGGTAGCCGTAGCGAATCGCCAAGTCACCCAGCCCGCCACCACCGATCACGCCGGCCATGGACGAAAAGCCGATCAACATCACCAACGTCAAGGTCACCCCCGCCACTAGCGCCGGTAACGCTTCGGGCAGCAGCACCTTGAGGATCACATGGCGGATATCTCCGCCCATGGCCACGATGGCTTCGATGCGGCCTTTGTCCACCTCATCCAGGGCGGTTTCGACAATGCGCGCAAAGAACGGAAACGCGCCGATGGTGATCGGCACCACAGCGGCCGTGCTGCCCAAGGTGGTGCCGACGATCAGCCGCGTCAGCGGAATCAGCGCGATCAACATCACCACAAACGGCAATGAACGCCCCAAGTTGATCACCGCCCCCAGTGCGCGATTGATACGTGGCAACGGCAACAGCCCGTCGCGCCGGCTGACAAACAGCAACACCCCCAGGGGCAAGCCGATCAGCAGCGTGAATAGCCCGGCGAGCAACACCATGTACAGGGTTTCGCCGGTGGCGTTGAGCAACAACTGAACGATGTCATTCCAATCGGTTTTCATACGGCCCTCACCACTTGCAGGCTCGGCGCCAACGAACGGCCCAGGCGCGAGGAAGGGTCGGCCTGCAACTGCACGAGGGTGCCGCTTTCCACCACGCGGCCATCGGCCAGGGACACCGCGCTGTCGCAGATGGCCTTGACCACGTCCAGCTCGTGGGTGATCAGCACAATGGTCACGCCGAGCTGGCGGTTGATAGTGCGCAACAGTTCGAGGATCGACGCGGTGGTCTCCGGGTCCAGGGCGCTTGTGGCTTCATCCGACAACAGATATGCCGGGCGCGCCGCCAACGCGCGGGCAATGCCCACGCGCTGCTTTTGCCCACCGGAGAGCTGCGAAGGAAAGGCCTGGGCCTTGTCGCTCAAGCCCACCAACGCCAGCAGTTCGGCAACCCGCGCAGCACGCTCGGCCTTGGGCACCTTGGCGATTTCCAGCGGCACCGCGACGTTGTCCGCTACGTTGCGCGAATGCAGCAGGTTGAAGCCTTGGAAGATCATGCCGATGCGCTGGCGTTGCTGGCGCAGTTGCTTGTCGCTCAGCTGGGTGAGGTCCTGGCCATCCAGCAGGATGCGCCCGGACGTAGGCCGCTCCAGCAGGTTCAGGCAGCGCAGCAAGGTGCTTTTACCCGCCCCGCTGCGCCCGACGATGCCGAAGATCGCGCCGTCGGCAATCTGCAACGACACGTTATCCAACGCCGCCGGCTGGCCGTCTGCGTAGGTTTTGCTGACGCCCTCGACAACAATCATTCGACCGCCACCGGGATCACGGAGCCTGCGTATTTCTCGGTGATGAATTTGGCCACCTCAGGCGAGCGCAGGTCTTTGGCCAACTGCTCGATGCGCGGGTCTTTCGCCAGTGTTGGCGTGGTCACCAGGATATTCGCGTAGGGGTTGCCCTTGGCAGCTTCCAGGCCAAGCGCATCCTTGGCCGGTTCCAGGCCTGCCTCCAGGGCAAAGTTGCCGTTGATCACCGCCAGGTCCACATCGTCCAGCGCGCGCGGGATCTGTGGCGATTCGATTTCGAGGATCTTGAGGTGCTTGGGGTTCTCGGCGATGTCTTTGGGTGTGGCCTGGTCCTTGGCCGCATCGTTGAAGCCGGGCTTGAGCTTGATCAGGCCATTGGCTTGCAGCAGGTACAGAGCACGGCTGAGGTTGGTAACGTTGTTGGGCACAGCCACCGTGCCTTTGTCGGGCACTTGGTCGAAGGCCTTATGGCGGCGCGAATAAATGCCCAGTGGCTCGATGTGCACGGTGGCGGCCACGGCGAACTTCTGCCCGAGGGCCTGCTCTTGGGAGTTGAGGTACGGCAGGTGCTGGAAGTAATTGGCGTCCACATCGCCATGGGCCAGCAATTCGTTAGAGTTCACACCGCTGGGGATCTCGATGATTTTCAGCTTCAGGCTCGGGTCGAGCTTTTGCACGTATTCAAGGATCTGCGCGTGGGGGATCGGGTCGGCAGCGACGCGCAAGGCATCAGCAGCCGATACGGTGAATGAGGCCAGCAACACTGCCAGGGTAAGGGCGGATTTTTTCAACATAGTGATCTCCAGATCAGGCAGACAGTGCTTGGGGAAGTGTGGCGTCGGCGTAAAACCGTTGGGCGACATCCGGGTGGGAACGCAGGCGGCCCTTGAGGTAGTTCCAGCCAACGTCGCGCAGCAACGGGTTGCGCGGGTCGCTTTCGGGGCCGTGGGCATCGCGCAGCAGTTCCGGGGCCAACTGGTACACCGGCACCACCGCATCCAACTGCGCCCCCAGGAAAAACGCCAACGACAAGCGCTCGCTGCCCACCGGCGGCGACACCACCCGGTGGACGGTGGCGCGCAGGTAGCCGTTGCTGGCCAGTTCCAGCAGTTCGCCGATGTTCACCACAAGCGTGTCGGGGCGCGGCGAGGCATCGATCCAACGGCCCTCTTCCACTTCCACCTGCAGGCCGGCTTGCTGGTCTTGCAGCAGGAAGCTGAGGAAACCGGAGTCCTTGTGGGCGCCGACACCTTGGCGGCTTTGTTGCGCATGGCGACCGGGGTAGCGGATCAGCTTGATGTGCTCGTTGGGTTTGTCGCCGTACAGCGCATCAAAGGCGTTTTCCGGCAGGGACAGCGCCTGGGCGAAAGCACGCAGCAGACGCAGGGCCATTTGCGTCATCGCCTGTTGCCAGCCGAGCACCAGCGGTTTGAGTTGGGGCAAGGCCTGCGGCCACTGGTTGGGGCCTTGCAGGCGGGCCCAGGCGGCGGGGTATTGCGCGGTGGCCAGGGGCTCGCGCTCGGCACCTACGTCGAACTGTTCGCGCAGGTCTGGCTGGCCGCGGGTGATCTCCGAGGCGGCACGGTTGTAGCCGCGAAAATGCGCGGAGTTGATCATGCCGACGGCGAGTTTGTCGGCCTCGGGCAAGGCAAAAAATGCCCGCGCCTGTTGCTGTACCTCGGCGAGCAATACCGGGTCGATGCCGTGGCCGGTGAGGTAGAAAAAGCCGATATGCCGTGCGGCCAGGCGCAGCTCATCCAGAAATTGCCGGCGTTGCTGGGGGCTGCCGTCGAGCTGCGACAGGTCCAGCAGCGGCAAGGTGGTGATCGATTGCAAAGAGGCCATCGGCGGCTCGCTCCATGAACAAATGCCTGTAGAAGCGTCCAAGCTAAACGATCTTAAAAACCATCAATAAATACCTTTTTAGAATTAGCTTAGGCGTGCCGATATAGGCTCCAAGCGCTCGCTGCGTGTGGATTTTTGCTTCGTCGTGTATCTCGTTATCGCCAGATACACTGCAATACAAAGGGCACAAGGCAAGGGCCCCGACAGTGGCTAGACTGCGCTCCAATAGGCATTTAACGAGGAATACAGCATGGATCATGTCGATCACATCCTGATCGTCGACGACGACCGGGAGATCCGCGAACTGGTAGGCAACTACCTGAAAAAGAACGGCATGCGCACCACGGTGGTCGCCGACGGCCGGCAGATGCGCAGCTTCCTCGACACCACCCCGGTGGACCTGATCGTGCTGGATATCATGATGCCCGGCGATGATGGCTTGCAGCTGTGCCGCGAGTTGCGGGTAGGTAAACACAAGGCCACGCCGGTGCTGATGCTTACCGCGCGCAACGATGAAACCGACCGCATCATCGGCCTGGAAATGGGCGCCGATGATTACCTGGTCAAACCCTTCGCCGCCCGTGAACTGCTGGCGCGGATCAACGCCGTGTTGCGCCGCACGCGGATGTTGCCGCCGAACCTGGTGGTGAGCGAGACCGGGCGGCTGATCCGTTTTGGCCGCTGGCGCCTGGACACCACCGCCCGCCACCTGCTGGACGAAGACGACACCCTGGTGGCCCTGAGCGGCGCCGAATACCGCTTGTTGCGGGTATTTCTCGACCATCCGCAACGGGTACTCAACCGCGACCAGTTGCTCAACCTCACCCAGGGCCGCGACGCCGATCTGTTCGACCGCTCCATCGACCTGCTGGTGAGCCGCCTGCGCCAACGCCTGCTGGATGACGCCCGTGAACCGGCCTATATCAAGACCGTGCGCAGCGAGGGTTATGTGTTTTCCCTGGCCGTGGAAATCCTCGAGGCCGATCAATGACTGTTCGCTTTGGCTGGCCCCGGACCCTGGCGTCACAGTTGTCCCTGATCTTCTTGATCAGCTTGTTGTGCGCCCATGGATTGTCGTTCAGTGCGCAGTTCTACGAGCGCTATATCAGCGCCCGCACCGCCATGCTGGGCAACCTGGAGAACGACGTGTCCACCTCGGTGGCGATCCTCGACCGCCTGCCCGCCGACGAACGCGCCAGCTGGTTACCGCGCATCAACCGACAGAACTACCGCTACCTGCTGGATGCCGGCGAACCCGGCGAGCCGATGGACAGCAAGGATATGCCCATCGCCGCGACCTCGATCAATGACGCGCTGGGCGAACACTATGCCCTCACCTTCCGCGATATCCCCGGCGTGCAGAAACACTTCCAGGCGCACCTGACCCTGGCCGACGGCAGCCCGATCACCCTCGATGTGCGCCCCTCCATGGTCCCTGTGGCCTACTGGTTGCCCGTGGTGCTGGTGCTGCAACTGGCGCTGTTGCTGGGTTGCACCTGGTTTGCCGTGCGCCTGGCGGTCCGCCCGCTGACCCGCCTGGCCCGCGCCGTGGAAACCCTGGACCCCAACGCCCACCCCACGCCGCTGGATGAAAAAGGCCCGACCGAAGTGGCCCACGCGGCCGCCGCGTTCAACGCGATGCAAACGCGCATCGCCGAGTACCTCAAGGAGCGCATGCAGATTCTCGCGGCGATCTCACACGACCTGCAAACCCCCATCACCCGCATGAAACTGCGCGCCGAATTCATGGACGACTCCGCTGACCGCGACAAACTCTGGAGCGACCTCGGCGAGATGGAACACCTGGTGCGCGAAGGCGTGGCCTATGCGCGCAGCGTGCACGGCGCCACTGAAGCCAGCCACCGCATCGACCTCGACGCGTTTCTCGACAGCCTGGTGTTCGACTACCAAGACATGCACAAATCCGTGAGCCTGAGCGGCAAGAGCGCGGTGGTGTTGGACACCCGTCCCCATGCCCTGCGCCGGGTGCTGGTGAACCTGGTGGACAACGCCCTGAAATTCGCCGGCGCCGCCGAGTTGGAAGTGAGTTCCACGCCCACCGGGGACCTGTCGATCAGCGTGCTGGACCGTGGCCCCGGCATCGCTCAGGACGAACTGGTGCAAGTGATGCAGCCGTTCTACCGGGTGGAAAGCTCGCGCAACCGGGGCACCGGTGGCACCGGACTGGGCCTGGCCATCGCCCAGCAATTGGCCGTGGCGATTGGCGGGTCGTTGACCTTGAGCAATCGGCCCGGCGGCGGGTTGTGTGCACAGGTGCGTATCGCGCTGTGATCAGCCTGGCAGTCGCCTACGAACGGATGAAATAAATCCTTCAACCGTCGTTATGCGTTTTTAATCTGGATATTTCCAAATTGGATCCCCCTCCCGCCGCCAGCCTGTACTAGCATAGGTTCCGGCGGGAGGTACGATCACTGCAGGTATGCCGTTTACTCCCGCCGCCATAAGGAAAAAACCTGCACTCGACACTCATGGACGAACTGATGAACTCACACCTGTTCCCACATATAGGCAAGGTCATCGCCAGCACCGGCAGTCGCCATTTCCCACGCATGCTGCATGACCTCATCCTCACCCAACTGGCAGTGGACGCCACCCATATCTCCCAATTGCAAGTCAGCGCCGAAGGGCACACCCGACGCAAGATCAGCCCGGTGTACACCGACTCGGTGGCGACCCTGGACGACACACAACCCGCCGCACAACTGCACCTCACCCGCCGCAAAGACGACGTGCGTTATGTGTTGTCGGTGTACCGCTCGCACCACTCCGACAGCTTCTCGCCCCAGGAACGCAGCATGCTGCAGGACTTCTCCACCCTGCTGCTGCCCATGGTGGAAAAACACATCGCCGCGATCCAACCGTGCCGCCAGGAAGGCGACGTGATCGCGCCGCAAAACCACGGCATCGAAACCCTGCGCCGCCGCATCGAGGAACGCCTGGTGCAATCGGGGTTGACCCTCTCCAACCGTGAGCTGGAGGTGTGCGTAGGCCTGCTGGCCGGGCGTACTGCACCGGAGTTGGCGCAGCAGTTGGCGTTGAAGGTCAACACCATTGAGAGCTACCTCAAGCGCGCCTCGATCAAGCTGGGGATCAGCGGGCGGCATTCGTTGTTGCGGTGGATGTATGCCACCGAGGACACCACCGGACTCTAAGCTGACATCGATCTAGTGTGGGAGGGGGCTTGCCCCCGATGGCACTGTGTCAGACACAGAAGTGTTGACTGATACGAAGCAATCGGGGGCAAGCTGAACTGGCCTAATGAATTTGGACACATCAATAGGGCGCTATGATGGCGCCCAAACCCGAGGTGTGCAGATGATGCGAAAGTCCTATTC